>JAATVR010000680.1 GCA_014523665.1 Nitrososphaerales archaeon TH526 | reverse complement strand
TCGCATATCATGACAGTCTTCTTCCGTCCGTGACTCATTAAAAGTCACAATTAGTTAGACATTATGGTAATATGAACTAATGTATTAGTGTATTAGAACCTATTTTCAGTTGATTTTTCGAATAATACAATTGCTTCTATAATTCGTTCTTATAGTCATTCCTGTCATAGCTTACTGGGCACAAGCAGAAATTGTTAACTGTAACCTAGATCGTATAGATATATGCCTACAAAATCTGTCAGTGTCTAAACTTCCGCTCGAACTTTCTTCTCAAAGCTATGATAATCAAACCAAATGTGACAGCATCACCAACAATCTTGAAAGCAAAATCTAGTAATCCTACATTTAATTCAGATCCAAGAGAGACTGGGTAGAAAGTTTGTAAGATATAGCATCATTGAAAGGAATGGCAGATTGGAAATCCGGAATCCGTAATAAATTGTTCCGTTTAGTAATGTGTTAGATGTTACGTGCGAATACTTACGTATGTAGAACCTGTGGAACCAGATTTCAATTGATCAAAGTTACCCCGTCACAAGACGATGTGAAGTACTGTCCATATTGTGGACATGCAACTGCGGAACCTCATCAATTTATTTTCTGCTAAAACATTGAAACTATACCAAGGATGCATTCGCGCGGAATAGATGGGTGCATATTCAGTTTGTACTAGAGGAAGCGAAAGAAATAAAAAAATGATGCCATTTGATGCTTATATTCAGCGTAGGATAAAATGCTTATCGCAATGCAAATACAGAAGAAGTAATGAGCAAGCAGAATTAGAGATATAAGCCATCTCACCTAATAGAAATTATGAAGGTAGGGATAATCGGATCTGGGGATGTAGGGCGTAGACTTGCAGATGGTTTACTAGATCTAGGGCATCAAGTAAAGATTGGAACTCGTGATACATCCAAAAAGGAAATCATCGAATGGATTGATAAACACAAAAAAGGAGGAGATAAGGAATCAGAGAATGCGTCAGTCGGAGACTTTGCTGATGCGGCATCATTTGGTGACGGTTTGATTGTGCTCTGCACTTCATGGAACGGAACGTCTAATGCCATAAGGATGGCTAATCCAAGTAACATGTCAGGTAAAGTTGTTATTGATACCACTAATCCATTAGATTTTACACAAGGGCTTCCACCACGAATGGCTGTTGGTGTTACAGACTCTGCAGGCGAAATAAATCAGCGTTTGCTTCCTGGATCTAAAGTCGTCAAAGCGTTTAATATTGTCGGTAATCCACATATGGTTCACCCAGATTTTCCTGGTGGTCCTCCAACGATGTTCATATGCGGAAACGATGAACAGGCTAAGAAAATGGTTACTGAAAGTATTCTATCTCCGTTTGGATGGGAAACAATTGATATAGGAGGAATTGAAGGAGCTAGACTTCTCGAACCTCTTGCAATGCTTTGGATTACTCATTACTTCAGAACAGGCACCGGAAATCATGCATTCAAGTTACTGAAAAAGTAAATTATAAGGTTTCACGTCATCAGGAAGAATACTTTAGGGAAGGAATCGCAACATAATATCTTATTCAACACACTTAAAACGACAAATAATGGGTCGTGAGGTTGTAGTTGCCATCCCAAATGGAAAACTAGATTTTGGGCTAGGGGAGCAGATATTTTATGGAGAATTTGATGGTCGTAGAAATAAAAGAGTGTTAGTAAAAGTAATTGGTGAATAAAAAACCTTATTGAATTTGATTTTATTATTAGCTGTTTTCTGAAATAGTTAGTGCTATTATATCTTGAATCTTGGTAGAGAGGATGTGTTACCAGTTACTGATCTAGGATTGAGGAATGTAATGAAAAGAACGTACTTGCTTGACCCAAACCCGATAAAATGATAGAGATAGCCAACCCATGGAGACCTTACAGAAGTATCGCTACTTGGTATATGTGGAAATCATTATCCAATTTTAGTGCTATCGGATGACTAAGATATATGAAATTCCCTTAATAGAGTATAGGACTTTCAGAATCAGGATGATCTGAACATCATATGCATTTTGAAAAACAATAAAAGGAAATAAAGAAGGTAAAGAGAGAAGCTACATTTGAATACCTGCAAGTCGAAGTACTGTGACATGGCTATGGCCTTTTCTCTATCGACATCTTTTGTTTTGATGATCTGGTCATAAAACTCCCAGGGATATTTGTCGCTAGCATCCCAGAGTCCGGCTATCTGGAGTCCACGCAGACCGAAGGAATCAGGATAAACGGGCATTAATTGAAACGTGTCATTAGGAAATAATGGAGCTACTGCTATAGCAAATGCGGCTCCTTGTTGTCGCTGCTGTTGTACTGGCTCAGGAGGACATTGTGATAAGTCAGTTACTTCTGATCCCAGCACTGCTGTTCTTGTTGAGAAACCTGTGTCTGATTCTCTTCAGTATTCCCATTGTTATCATCTCCACTACTATTAGATA
>JAATVR010000679.1 GCA_014523665.1 Nitrososphaerales archaeon TH526 | reverse complement strand
TGAATGAGATGTATCCCAGGTTGGTACTGACCCACGAAGGTGTGCGAGAAGCCTCCCTAGCCTTATGATATATATGATGGATTCTTCATTGTCTTTATCGGAATTCCATTCTAACTTAGGTAAGCCGCTACTTTGTTCTATATAATATGCATACGGCCACTTTCTCAATAGCTCAATGCCCTGAGTCTTTAACGAGCTTGGTGCTCCCAGATGAGTACATTCCGCACATAGCACATGCCCATCTAGGTTTGCCGTGTAAACACCCATGTAAACAAATTGATACTGTGCTTCACCGTGAAACTCATTCTGTTATACATGAGAATCTTCTATAAAAATGTGTATCCGTTCAAAAAAGACTGTTTTCTAATTCAATAATTACTACATTCTTAAAACTATAGTAATGAATCCATTTTAGTTACCATTCTTGCATACCAGAAAGTTTTTAAACTTTAGAATATTAGTCTGGAATATGCCCAGTACTAAACCAGATATTAGTAACCTTAAGAGATGTACTGAAGACGTAATAAAGGCTGCTCTAGAGAGCGATCTGGGGCCAGATGATCCCACCAAATACAACCAATTACGAGATAGATTAGAAGCTTCACGAGATAAGCTTCCTCCAATGTATCGTGAGAAATTTTACGAGCCATTTGTAAATACGCTTGATGGACTCGGCGAGTCAGGATTCACTAACATCCTTTTAAATGATCCTGGGAAAACACGAGGGGCAGGCCTCATGCTTGATATAGCCCATTCTATCATTCAAAATGGTGAGGATTACAACAAGATAGCTACAGATTCATTCCAAGAAGTTTGTAGTGATCTCTACGACGGGTTCTTATCTGCCGAAGATAGAATGGGAGTGGAGCCTCCAGATAAAGGGGTTATTTCCCCACTTGTGAAGTGGGGAAGGCCTGATGACGGACCGTATACTTGGCCAGTAGATTCTACTTCTATTTTTGGATGCTCGGCAGCGGTTGTAAATGTTCCGCCAGCCCATGCAAGGGCTGGTCTTCTTGCGTGGGCTGCACTGGGCCACGAAACTGCAGGACATGACATTCTTCACGCTGATACAGGTCTATCCGAAGAAATAAGTAATGCTGTTCGAATTGCACTTGAAAATCAAGGATTGAAGGATGGTTTACCTGAATATTGGTCCTCAAGGATTGATGAGACTGCTTCTGATGTTTGTGGAATCCTTAATATGGGACCAGCAGCTGGAATAGGGCTGATTGGGTATTTTCGTGGATTAAATAAGGCTTTCGGCGGCGAACCAAAACTGAGAAATAATGGAGGACTGGACCCACATCCTGCAGATATTCTACGAGGTTATTTGGCTGCTAATACTGTTCGATTACTTAGTTTTGGAGAAGCAAATGATTGGGCACAGATTATAGAATCTGAAACTAATAATGATCTCTCTAGTGTTATTCTTGAGGGTAAGAAGATAACTTCTGAGAAGGCAAAAAAATCTGCACAGATTGTCGCATCGACAATTTTTAATACAAAAGCAGAGAGTCTGGAGAATCACGCACTTGGCGAGATCCAAAATTGGCGTGATCGCGACGAAGAAATCGTGAAGGATAAATTGATCCCTCTTCTCACATCTGTAGGAACAATACCTTCGGATTTAGCTGAGGGAATATTTGCAGCTCATGTGGTCGCTGCAGCTGTTGAAGCCGCTCTTTGTAAGGATGCAGATATATCATCTATATTCAGTAGAATGACTGGCATTTTGAAATTAATGCATGATAAAAACCCGTCATGGGGACCCTTATTCGTAAGGCAACCAGGTAATATCTATCGCCATCTGGTCTATCCCATTTTTGGTCCTGACACCAAATAATTGGACATGAGAAACGGATAACACAATGGCTTCCATGACCAGACAGATCAATGAAATGCCCGTGAAACGTCATTCTTGCTTTTGATACTGAAGTTTTCTGACATTCACGCTAAAGAAATAATGAGTGGTAGTAAGTGGTGTCAAATATCATGCTCGATCAACCTGTCTTTTAGCTTCATAAGTTGTTCGTTTGAGACATGACGTTTAATACATTGACGTAACTAGGCTTGTCCATCAGTAACATACCGTTAATCTGTGAAGGATCAAGTTAGTTCAAGAAATTCTGAATTAATGGAACAAGGTCTATTAATTTATCTACTTCCCCCACACCTTGTTCAGGACCTTTAAAATGAATAGCATTCATGCCCAGTTGACGAGCAACTGTCACATGACCAGAATCTTCTGTAATGAATAGAACATTTTCAAATGATAAATCTTTCTCAAATAAGTCAACTGCCGCTCTGAAAATTTTTTCAGCTGGTTTTCTTACGCCTACTTCTGTTGATAAGGTTACGTGCTTATAAAGTGGTTCAAAGAATGAGGCTATTCCGAGTTTATGAAGAATATTATAGTATTCCAGCTGAAAGGGTTTCACATCCATCAAACGCAAACCTTGGTCAAAATTATCAAAATCTGATATTAGCGCGATATCATGGGAATTACCATTGGCCGTATTCGTTGTCTTTATAGAGGAAAGAAGTTCTATGGCCCCAGGCAATAATCCACCATTAAATTCTAATGTCTTACCTAGATCGAACAGAATCACTTTCATATTTATTATTAATCGTGCTTCCCTATTAGAATATATTGGTTGTTCTATTATCAGACTTTTAGTACGCTCTGATAGCAATAATCTTAGAAGTTACATTAACTGAATCTAACGAGTCCCGAACAAGAGTTCATCCATCTTGTTATAAGTCTGCAGGAGGTCTAACTTTTGCTCGTACAGTTCTGTGTCTGAATCCGACATGTTGCCTTCGCAAATACAATTGATCTTTGATTTGAGTTCAAGTATCTTTTGCTCATTTAATATTGCTAATTGAAGTGCACCTCACGAACAGTTTTCATATAAATCTCTGCCGAAAACACATGTAACACAATCTTCTATATGTATCTGTTAGAAAAAGACAGTAAACTGACCCAGCAATAAAGGAATATGGTGCGGCTACAAATAGTTGTGTATCACGGTTGATACGCCTGTCGCGGAAGATCCATGTACAGTCGACCCCAGCAGCCCGCCCTCAACAATCGGCAGAACAAGCACTTGGAGTAAATTCATCCGAGACTTTAAAGTAATTTCAAAAATCTATTATAGTTCACTTAGATCAGATCCAACATAAAATTATTCATATAATATTACCAAGTCTACTTGAAGTCGCATTATACCCACTCATGATATTCCATCCCAAAATCAAGTCCACCCTACTAATCTTTCTAAGATCCATAATTCTTGACTTCTCATCATTTTGTTTTTTTCTTACGATCTCGTATCTGTGATAAAGTGCGCAAACTTTACATTATGCAATTGTGTTCGCATAACTCTTCAATAGTGAATTATAACATGATTCTGCAAAATGCAATAGGTTTTTTCCATCTATATTAACAGCAAGATAATTTTCGATGTCGAGAGGAGAACTGGATAATAGGTTTAATCCATATGGATTAGCTTTGAGTGTTTTAAAAACAGCGATAAGAGCAGCTACTAGTAATGATCTTTTATCATTTAGTCTTTGATCAACTATCTCTGTAATCTTGCGATAGTTTGAACCTTTGCTTGTGTTTCGAAGCATGATTTGAAATTGACTCAGCTTTCTGTCTAGAATTCGTAATTGTACATTCTGTTTCCTGATGATTTCATTATTTGTATAAGTTGAATTCCTCAATTCCATAATTTCTGAATTCAATACAACTTTCTCATTTTCTAATGCCGACACTTGGTTTAATATCTCCTCAAATCTATTTCTAATGACTGGTAAACTATGATTCGCGAGTTCTATTATTTCACAAATATCTTTATCTTTTGTAATTCCCTTATCTTTCAATATTTCATGGAGCTGCAGAAGCAATGACAAAGAATATTTTGTTTCATAATATAGTATTTCCAAGTTATCTAACTTTGAGAGTCTCCAGTACTGAACATGTAGCTCTTCCACCTTGTCTGCTGGCATGTCTAATTCTATTGCCACTTCAATAGATTGTTTACCTTGCAGGAATAGCCCAAATGCGCGCGAATCTTTTGATTTCTCTGGTTTGTTGAGCGAAATACTCTCTTCGCCAGTGTGTTGATTACATCAGCTATGTCCTTGAATCCCATATGCACAACTTCTGCTATTTGGCGTCGGGTCTTACCTTGCTCGTAAAGTTGGATAACGAGGGCCTTTTTCTGATGCTGGTTTAGTGATGCGATATCTGACATAGAGCTTTGAATGTATTACTATAATATCTTCAGAGCTCTTATTCAAAAACATTGTTATCATCTGTTTCTTCTTGATATGATCTGTTTCCAGCTGTTTTGTTCTGTTATTTCTTTTTGACAATCAGTTCGATACTCTACCTTATATCACTATGATGTGAGGTTCAACAACATTACTAAATTCATAGCTCAGGGTTGACTTGAGCTGTCTATTTGAGTAAACGTATGGTCTCCATAACTTCTTTTTTTTGAAGAATTTGAATCTATCCATAACCATCGCTGTATCTGACAGACTCGAATGATGAATGATGAAACCTAACGGTGAATCTCATAGGTAAATATGGTATAACATTTGACAATAGCTGTAGGATTAGTAGTAGATGAAGCAAATCCTTCCTTTATCCGTTCCTTGAAATATCAGTTAGGGGAGAACAAAGATTATGAACATGAAATAGACTACTACAAAAAGACATTTCGTGATGTCTATAACTTAGATATCTTGATGAGAAACATGTTTGTCGTCCCAGTTCATTTTGCTAAGGAACATAAACGAATGTTAGCACATACTAAGAAAGTACTAAAATATAATTGTGGCTCGACCCATCCAAGATTTGACAAGTTGATAACTTCATTGAGGATTGGAGTGGAGTAAGGCGAAGGATAACTAAACAAGGAACTCACCTCATTTGAGGACGTTTTCGATGCACTCAGGTTACCATTCCAGTTCTACCACTGATTAATAGTGAAAGAATCTTCTAAGCCCAATGAGCTATACTGTAGAGCCTCGCGCATTTCTCCAGTGGAAATGTTTTTAAAAGAGACTCTTTAGGCCACATTCAAAACTGTTAATCAGAACGTCCCAGTAAGTTATCTTGGGCCGTTCGATAAAGGGATAGGCTGCTGCTGCTGCTATTAGTTCCGCCAACAGCAGCAAGCAACTTCTAACATGTCTTTTCCAACTACACCACTTCATTCGTAGTAACAAAGGCAAAGTGGGTGATTTAATATTGATTTTCCATACTAACCTTGTTCTAATTCAAGCTTTAGGGTCAACGAGAAAGGCATAGATGACGAAGAGGATAGTCATCGCAGTATATGCGCCCTATTATTTAGCTCTTAGTTCAAACCTACGCACCTAAGTCACATTCATCTCCTTTTCCATCATGATCTTCATCTCTTTGATCTTCATTGTAAGCCAACCATGACCCGCGTCGGTATCCACAGTTATCAGCCACGTCATGTACACCATCATTGTCATCATCAGCATCACATGCATCCCCTTTTCCATCGGCATTAGGACCAAATTCATCCGAATCTAGTTGATCTGGATTTTTGATGCGTTTACAATTGTCAATATTGCCATCATTATCAGAGTCAGGAGGTGGCCGACGATCACTATGAACAGTCTCACACCCTACGGCTGTATCTCCATCTGCAACTCTGCTAAGCCAAACCACATCATTTCCTGGCCCGCAGTCTATTGTGTCTTTAGAGCCATCAGGTGTTGATCCATCGGTGTCAGTATTATGGAAGATGGTATCGTTATCTTCGTTACCAAATATAAGATCTGCTCCAAGACCTCCACTGATGTAATCGTTACTCTCATTGCCAAATAGTCCATAAATCCCGCCGTCATCTCCGTTCCCACCCAATATGGCATCATTACCAGGCCCACCATACACAGCATCCGAGTCTTGCCCCCCGCTAAGTTCATCATCACCCTGTTCGCCTATAACATAGTCGTAACCCTGGACTCCAAATACCTGATCATTATCATTTCCACCGTTTACGAAGTCATGATGAAGACCATTACCACCAGTCACAAAATCGTTCCCGTCTTCACCGTACATATAGTCAGTTCCATCGACGCCATCCATTGAGTCATCGCCCATCTTTCCGAACATCTCGTTGAGTCCGGGGTCTCCGTTCATACTATCAGGTTGATCTGTTCCTATGCATGGATTAGCCGCAGAAGAGCATGACAGGCTCGCGAAAGAGGACAGATTCGATACCGTTGATGGTTTATTTGAATATCCTGACTCCAAATATTCTGATATGACAGATGCTTCTTGCGACCTGTTGGCGAGTACGCTAGTTATATTTTCAGGTTTTGTAGGTTGCAATGTCGAAGTTGCATTCGTTGCGTCGGTTGGGATTTTTTGACCCAGGCTAGTTTGTGGTATGAACGATGATAGAGCTTGTCCACTAGAGTCCCAATGCCAACACGATCACTATCGTTACCCGGTTTTGATCCACATCCAACTTGATATGTCAAAGGTTAGATCGTCATGCTACAAAAGCATATCGCACGGTGATAATCTACCACTTTTCTCTATATTAGCTCCTTTTCCTTGACAGATTCCAAACCCTTTTGATATTATGAAATCATGGACGATCATTTCATTCGATAGATAAGAATTAATGATTGTGTTTTATCAATAATCTTCTTTAATATCAATACATGTATGGTCGTAGCTATTTGTCTTTGTGTTTGGCCTCCAGGTGCTAACTCTACTAAATTGAGTGTAGCAACCCGTCACCAAATGAAAAATAATGGAAATTAGAAACGAGATCTCAAACTAATTTTTTTTGAAATATTCCAATTGAGATCTTATTGGTATTATCATAAGTCTAGTCTGTCTGCCAGTGCTATCCTATATTAATCGCAGCCAATTATCTTCCACATTTATCATATCAAATTCGAATATTGTTCGATGACTTAAGTGACTGGAAGGGCAAAGTAAAAGCAGGATCTCATGAACACCAAAATTTATCAAGAAGGTTATGGAAGTACTGGTATTTCCTTTGGCCCAAAAAATTGACATCCAATGACATTTGCAGTTGTTACATCCTTTACACAGCTCGAGGTCATGAACAATTTCAAAATTGGTGTTTGCGTATTACCCGATAGAGATTCGAATACTTCTGTGAACGTTGTCAGGTCCTTGATTGTATTGAATGGTTCGTTGCACTCGAAAACCTCCTTTTGAGACTCTATTGTTTTTACAAGGCCACTATTCTCATCAATCACAGTATTCATTTCTACTGGAAACTCGACAGGAATTGTTACACATGAAGAAGTGGACGGGATTGCCGACTGTGGTACATTTTCTTCACAGCCAAAAACTTCACCTGTGTTGCTGTCTTTAGAACACGTAATGACTGAAACGGTTTTTTGTGGATCCATGACTGCGGTGATGTTCGATATATCTTCCGTTATTTCTGAGTAAATAGTAATGTCTCGGACTAAGACCCGATTAGTAGGGTCTTCTGTTATTTCTGAATAAATACTAACGTCTTTGAGTAGGGTCTGATTGAGAGGGGTTTGTGCAATACAGTCAAATACTTCCTTCTCGACATGTATAGTCTTTACTTTTGATTCGAAAATTACAGTATTCATGTCTATTGCATCATTGGGCTGAGATGAAGAGAGTATGCACTGTGTTGATGGTGGAGTCGCTTGTACCTGTGCTTGCACTTCAGTTGTGAAGTTCGTCGCTCCAGTTATTGCTTCAATTATGATGAATGCCACGATCACAATTAGGAGAACAGATTTCATCTTGTAACGTTGACTCTTAGTTGTTGAAGGAAAAGTTTCCTTTAGAATAATAGCCACCATTTATTGGAGTCCTCGGCACAAACACCTTTGAAGTTATCCGCATCATTTCTTCTGACATCAGATCTTGTATATCCTTCATTCTCTGGAGTACCATTGTTCCCAGTACTTTACCTGTGGTTGTCCTGTACTAAAGTCAACAATCATCACGTGACCATCATTTGCATTAACTGTGTTGATAAAGAGAACTTGATCATGACCAAGATGCATAAAGTCACCTACTAGCTGGATATCCTCAGGATCATGCCACCTATTTAGTAGAGGACTGTCTCCCCAGTTTTCCGAGTACTTTACTTGTGGTTGTCCTGTACTAAAGTCAACAATCATTACACGACCATCATTTGCATTAACTGTGTTGATAAAGAGAACTTGATCATGACCAAGATGCATAAAGTCACCTACTAGCTGGATATCCTCAGGATCATGCCACCTATTTAGTAGAGGACT
>JAATVR010000678.1 GCA_014523665.1 Nitrososphaerales archaeon TH526 | reverse complement strand
CCAAGTAATGATGTTTGGTTTGTCATCAGAAGTGGTTCTTGCCAATGTTCCCTCTCCTGTGTTTGTGATTGTCGCTGCTGGGCCTCGGTCTGGATTCTTTTACTATTTGTAAGTTGTTGTGATTCTTGCACCCGACTAGGGGAATCAAGTATATGTTGTGATGTTGTGCTAATGTTCGTTTCTGTGTCTTTGATATTGTCGGTATCGTCCAGTAATACCTGTCCCATTATGGTCACCGTCCTGTCGAAGACAACATGCCTGTATTCCTCAAATGGATCGAACTTCAAAAATGAGGGAAAGGTAACCGTATTGAAGTTTGTTGAGTATAGATTATCAAGCTTCGCAGCCACTGCTGGCTCAACAGCATTGGGAGCGTAGGCTATAATCATGCTGAAGACTAGTATAGAAAGGACTAGAAAAGAAGTAAAATGACCGGTAATTTCATGCAAGCGAATTTGCAACATATTTGATGTATTGATTTCTTCACAGATGCTTGGTATTTCTCAATTCTGTAATTAGGTCACTTAAAATATTGACTGTTGAATCTACGGTTATTAGAAGGGATCCGGCGAGGTTCTCCTATGATTATATCAATAATAAAATTGTCGCTGTAGACATTTCTTGACTTCTATCAGTAAATTCGAACGTTAACGCTAATTTAGGTTTCATGTTTCGTTTGAAAGCAATTCAAGGACATTAAACGAAGTTATTTGGCCATATGAAAAATGATAGATTCTTGAAATGGGTTAATAAATCCGATAAATATTGACTATTAGATGCTACTTAAAGTGTAATTGAGAAGTTTTGTTATATACTGCGGCTTGGGATAGTGTTAGGGAATGTTATTGTGGCCTCACAGGTCAGTGTTTATTTGGTCGTTGCGACTTGCTTGTTCCCAGCATCAGTGTTTGTAAGTAGCATTCCGGCCCCTGCTCAGACTTTTTTGTTAGTGACTGGGGGTCTGAGGGAGATTCCTGAAACTTGCGTTTTTTCAATTTTCATTTGAAGTGCAGTCGATGCGTTTACTGGAAGCATATTTGGAAACGATACTGGAATCAACAGGATACAAAAGTTTACGGATCTTGGAGAGCTCATTAGAGCATGGGGCACGTATGTGTGCTGAGTACAGGTCAGGGACGTATAGATGAGGAGAACACAGGATTGCGCTTGTATGGCGATGGTGAATTTCTCATTCCATTTGGGATTAGCAACCATAATCTCTATCGAAATATTATATTATAAAGTGAAAAAACTTGCGGTGAAATACTTTGCTGCTACTTGCATTATTGACCAGTCAATATCGTGTCAGATAAAGACCAGTGGGTTTTATAGGATAGTCTGTACAATCTCCCTAGGTCTTTGATTACCGTGAAGTTCTCTAATGCTAACAGAGGGAATTTTATTTCGGAGTAAAATTTCCTTTACTTCGTTATCATCTAACAAGATATCAATGATTTTTAAATAGTCCGCTCCCAGCGAATTTTCATTTGCAGATAAATTCATCATATCAAGCGCCTGTAATTTCCAGTGTCTTTCTGTAGCCTTTTCAACTATCTTCAGAACGGTGTAAATTATTTGTCCAAATGAAGTCGTGTCATATTTCCCCCTCTGTCGCTTGATTAACCCGGAGCTCCTCAGACAATTCATCCTATCATAAAATTGTCTCTTAGTCAGTACAAAGGTACCCATCAGCTTCTGTGAATCTGTACAGCTAGTACAGATAGTATTAAATAAACCAAGAGAATTCTCATCAGCTAGTGCTTTGAATACATCCGTCACCAAAAGCTTATCTTTCATAGCCATTAATATTCGGTAGCAGTAGTTATTTATTCTGTGAAACAATTGGACTCATGTTCCAACATAATGTATCAATAGATCTAGTTACGTTTAAAACTGTTAAATTTTAGTTTTATACCATGCAAGTGACACTACTGCTATATTTCGACAAACGCAAGAATTATACTCCCTGATTTGACTATATTCAGTGGATGCCACTAATGATCTGACACAAATATCAGTAACTTCTGGCGGGTTCTGACCCTGGGAACGCAATACAACCAAATCAGGGTTGTTATTTGATTTATCGATTGCAGTAATATATGTAATGAATTCAAACTAATTTTTCTTGTACTATGAGCCGGCGGAGGTCGCTTTTACCGAGAATGAATTTTACTTGTTTTACTGCCAGAAATTTATCCTTTGTGATGCTGTCCGTGTCATGTATGATATTGCTGTCTGGCATTAGTGATTCTATTTATTGGAAAGGTAAAGCTCTTCCATTGGGGAAAACATAATGGAAGGAAATTCGAATCGTTTATAGAATATTCTCCTGATCACTAAGGGTTAACATAATACATCGCGGTGGTATTCCGCGCATATAGATTCGCTATGGCGCTCTTTACTAATCAAATCGCTGTGAGGATGTCCTCTGGTTAGTGGGCTCTAGGTATTCATGCTAATGAAGACCCTTGAGGCACATTTTAAAGTGTACAAATGTCAGGTGATGAAGGAAACGGCACTATGGCATTTACTCAGCTAGGTATAGAAGTAAGCGATACTACCAGCGGAGGCGCAGCTAGACAAATAACAAGAAGAGCCTTATTTGCTGAGATCTCTCCTGTAAATTTCTTAGAATTGGACAGCGATTGAGTTGGCTCAACGAGTCCCCTCCCAGATACCAATGCCATCCTTTAAGCCATAAGTCGAATGTACTAGTGTTTGTACCTGACGGTCAACAATTTAGCGATAAATCCCAAAGCTTTGTCGTCATAATAATCACTATCGCTTCGAGCTAGCAAGCTTACTCGATCCATCCATCAACGGTACATACCTATCAAGGTTACATTCAAATTGATTTTACGTCAACTCAGCATTTTCTTGCATTATTGATCAATATTTCGCATTTCATCCGATCTTGACCTCTTACCTCTAAGTGTGGTAAATTTTGAAAAATACCATGAATGATTTAAATCGAGTGTTTGAGGTGCAGTTGGAGAATAACATAGGGCAATCACCAAGATGCCCTATTGGACATGGAATCAATACAACCCTCCTTGCATACCCATAGGACAAAGGATGGAATAATAGAACTATAGTCACCACGGTGGCCAAATATTCGATCTTGCCAGGACGGATAACAAAGATTCACCTACTTTTTTGAATTGTATAGTTGGAATGATATCATTTTTCCTGGTAGGGCAGATATTCTTTTAGCAGTATGCCTAGTTGAATTGGTAATAAGAATGGCTCTACGTTCGTGAGTACAGGCGATCATGCGTGATTTACAATGAACGTTAGGAAGCAGTAACAGCTGGTCACGTTAGCATATCGAAGGTCTCTATGATTATAGTGAATTGACATGAATAGATGTTTGTCAGTATTACAACAATTCTCAGATGTTTGAGAGACTTATTGGCGCAATTAATACTCAGGAGCTTATAAGAAAGACGGAACAATAAGCGCATACCCATATGTATATCATGCATTTGTACCCTATGGCAATATAGAGGAAAATAAAATACCTCCAGATACAAGCATAGTTTTGCTAGAGTCGAAAATGAAATGAAATGAAATATTCATATGATAACGTGTTTAACGTATTGACCATGGCTGAAGTTCTCTAAATTGAAAGTAACAATACCCAGTACGTAAAAAGTCACTTATGGACTTGACCATCTATCCATAATAGATATTAAAAAACATATTATGTAAACAATATTGAAACCCTTCCTGCTTTGATTGCGTCTCCATATTTAAGGTGGGTGGGATTAAACCCTCGTTTACATATGTATTCTAATCGGCGTTGATCGAACAAAGTTGACATGAGCTGCACAATCAGGACTATGAATTGTGTTTTTCTTGCTTTTTGTATTCAGATAAGGAGTGGCAACTATCTTCCTCGCTATCTGAATTATCATATCCTGCAGTTATCTTCACTTGAGTTATCTAGTCACCCTATTCCAAATTTTGAGAGGTGTCTTTTCCACCGTACTCCTGTTAGGGGCATCTAATAACAAATACACAATGCCAGATTACCATGAAAATGGTAAGGATCCTAACTCCTAACTTATCTCTAGGTTTCTCTGGCTCTTTTTAAGATCGTGTTCAACAGATCTGCCTATTGAATGAACTCAGAGGTATGTGAATCAAATTTGACTCAATGTTTGGGTTCAACAGAGGTTTAGGCTACTTCTAGATAGCAACAGAAGAATAAAAAGGTGAAATAATGGTTTGAAATGATTTAAACTCCTTTAAACTCAATAATAGACGTCAAGGCTGCGTATCACAAGCAATATCTACACACTTTCGCGCTCAGGACTTTGTTACTCTTGAACTAGTAACAATCATGGATTATGCGGGCTCGACTGCGCTACCCAACATATTTGATTAGACCACAGACCTTAAATTGTCATTTCCGTAAGCGTAAAAATCTGTTACCAGGGATAAGGCAACGTTT
>JAATVR010000677.1 GCA_014523665.1 Nitrososphaerales archaeon TH526 | reverse complement strand
TATTTGTTTCGTTGAGGTTGTTATCGAATAACCGTGTGTTGTTGAAGGTCTGGCCCCATATATCAATAAAGTTTCCGAAAGTAAATTCCCTCTCCACGGGCGATTCTATATGGATTATTCCGCTATCATCGTGTGTATGCACCCAATAAAGACATCGTCCTTCGGGATCGATCCCGATTTGTGAAGGTATAGTAAATGGTTTACCATTTACAAAGATGTCAAGATGAGCATGAATGTGAAACATGGTAAATTCCATTGTGTCACATCGTATACCGTCAACTGCTGTCATATTTGGCGCTGAGGCAAATACATTCTCTCCGACTGTGAAAGATATATCTAAAGTTATGGCCGCTATTGCGACAGAAGTACCGATAAAGATTCCTAGAAATAAGATAGATGAAATATCATGCCCGCTGTATTTTATTAACATAAGGTTAGTTTCCTCACAAGCATTCTTATATTCATTGTCAACCGAACTAACAATCTCAAATAAATAGATTAAGAGTCTGATAGTTTGTACGTTGTGCTAATCATCAATCTAAGATGATGCCTGAGCCCAATAATGAGTTTAGGGAGTCGGCAATTTTCACCTACTAAGTCACGAAATAAAATATACTATTCTTCGGTATTGTAACATCCTCATTTACATAACTCGCGGCTAAAATCATCTAGTCCATGCCATCCTAAATAGATCTAACGTATAACAAGAAGCATTCTGACCTAGATATACCAAATTTGGCAAGCACATCTTGAGTATCATAAAAATCAGATTTTTCGGGATGAATCTGATTTGGGGTAAATAGCTGGATTCTATCAAATTTGCTTGATGAGATGGCCCAGTTCACAATAAATCCCAATAAATTCTCTAAGGAAGTCAAGGTTGGAGCATCAAGATAAACTATCTGAAACGATCCTTCGTCAGCTCTATTGACTGAATCAGCTTCTTCACTAGTCACCTGTTTTCGTCTTTGATTCCCGCTCTGTAATTGTTCAGTCTGATAATTTTCACGGGTGCGATTATTTGTGATTGCTAACCCTTCAACTTCCTGAATGTTTCTAGTTCTAACTATTATTATCTTCTTGCAGGCAATCAGAGCTGATATACTAGAGTGCTCCAAGTCCAACTCATACCATTTCCACGATTGAACATATCTTTTACCGCTGGAAATGAAGGTTCTTGATCTTGATAGGAAAGAGATAATATTATCGATATCGTTTGCTGTTGCGAACGAGACGCCCGTGTTTCCACTACATGAGCTAGCATTATCATTAGGAACCTCACCCTGATTATTTGGTAAGATATACTTCCTAATTGGTACGCCATCTCTATTTCCCTGATGATCATTTTCCTTATAGCCGGTGTAATATGTCCATTTAGCTCTCTCCTGGAAATCATTCTTCACCAACATACTCCTTGATATTGCATTTGTTTGAGCAGCTATTGCGGTTGCTTCTCCGATATTACTATCTATCCCTTTACCATATTTTATCATCTGGTCTAAAAGCTGAGAAGCAATTCCCGTACGTCGATACTTAGGATTAACCCTAATTCCTTCAAGCCATACCTCTTTTCTCTTCGGACAAACATAAGCATGAGATACACCTACAACTTGGGTTATGATAGAAGTTATTCTGTGTTCAGGGGCAGCTGCAGTCATACTTGACTTTGTGTGGTTCACACCAATATTGTTTGATTTTATTTCTGCTACCATTAAAGCGCCATTACGATCCGAATACCAAGTATCCCAAACTTCATTAATGTAGTCTCCCCAACGAAACGTATTGTTACAGAATTCCAAGACCTTTGATTTGTCAGATCTAATCGCTTTTCTTACCTTAATTTCAATGATTAAGATACCTCAGAATATGCAATTTCATTGTTTCTATTCTGTCGAGCTCGAAAAACAGTTGATCTCCCATTCAAACTTATTGCACAGTGTATCGCTCACCATCACTTATCCTTTTGAATAATTGCCGCAAAGGACAGACTGAGGCAAATTCTGATTGGATAAGAGTAAATATCACTTTACAACATCATGAACGTACAGCTTGACTCGTCGGTCTTAGATCATTTCCAAGGTAACGTCTCTGGGTCTTTCGACATTCGAGTGACTTTATCTATAAATTTCCTTCTTCCAATATCTATACTTCTGATCATTACAGGTATGAATGTGCTTAATGATCTCTTTAATGCCGACCTTGATCGCATCAATGAGAAAATTCCTCGACCTTTACCGTCTGGAAAAGTAACGAAACGGACACGCAATAGTATTTGTAGCATTGATGAATGTGATTGTGCTCGCTATTCCTATTTTTTCGAACAC
>JAATVR010000676.1 GCA_014523665.1 Nitrososphaerales archaeon TH526 | reverse complement strand
TATGTCTGAGTTATTGCATTGTTATATAGAGAGGTATATTTTGAGATAGACTAAGTCAGCTAATTATTCTATCCCTAGATCTCCCAGTTATTCCAGTTATTATCATTTCGATTCCGATTATCAGAAATGCAATAGAGATTATAATAGCTAACAACGGAACTCCAACACTTACAGGATGTACCATTATTATAACAGCAAATGCGATGCTTATGGCTCCTACGCCTATACCCAGTACCCTGAAGCGACGTGAAGCATCACTCCTTATACCATGGACTATCCTTGAAACACCACTGAGGAATAATGCTATGGCACCAAGGAAAATCAACAGTCCAAAGGTAAATATTGGAAATTGCATTAGAAATATCGAAAATCCAATTATTAACAATCCAATTCCAATATTAACGAAGCGTAAGGACTTGGATAATTGATGTGCTATTCCAATAGCTACTCGTTCGATTCCAATTGCAAGCAATATTACAGAAGTAATTACAATGATAGCAAAAACAGCAGGTCCAATGTAAATAATTATGAATAAAGATAGTATAATACAAATTGACCCTAAGACAATGCGCAACATCCGGAGCCAAGGGGGAGATTCTTCTAATTTTTGCAACATCTTTCTCACTAGATTCCAATATTTAAGTCCAACGAGAGAAAAGTAGCCTAAACGAAATGACTGATAGAAACGATGCTCGAGGACTTCTCTAATGCCTCACACTCATGCACTATCCAAAACCTGGGAGGACTCTTTAGTATAGGCAAAAGTCTGATTATTGTAGTTCAGCTGGCTAGTTAATAAGCAAATTAATTCTGTGAGGAAAAGAATATTGTTCTTTCAGGCTAATTCCTCGGCTGTTATAGGCTTCATCTTAGTTGCAAGGCGCTTCATTCTGATGGCTAGAATCGCACTTACAATTGCCATCGCAGCCCCCATTGCAAAAAGAATATTCCAAGTAATGGGATCCGGGTAGCTTTTCTCGACACTATCAACGGTAATAGGAATTGTAGCTGATGTTATAATTACAGTTGTTATCACCGGACCTATCGCACCTCCTATAATTCTAAGCATATTAGTAGAAGCCGAGGAGATTCCAGTATATTGCGTAGGTGTAAGTCCAATGATGGTGACAATGACCGTGTTTGGTATCATCGCACTAGCTATACCAAAAATAAAGAGGCCAGTATTAATACCTGGTGCTGCAGAGTGGAAAAACAAAAGAATCAAAAATGAAATGGCACTAACTGCTATACCAGGTACTAACAACTTCAAATTATATCCCTTTCTTTTTGCCACCATTATCCCGATTATCGGCCCAAAGATCATGCATGATAGGCCGAAAGCCAACTGTAAAAATCCAGTATGAAGCGGGTCTAATCCTAATCCAGATGGCGGAGGCGAAGCTCCTAACTGTGGTGTACCTGTAATAACGATATATTCTAAAATACCATACATCAACATTATGACGTTTCCAGTTAAAATGGCTTTATTAAACCCTAACTTCAAGTTGACCAAGGGGGGTTTTACTCGTTTTTCCACTATCAAGAAAAGTACAAGAGATATAATTCCAATAATAAGAGGCGCTACAAATGCAGTCAAATTGGTGGCAATTGATCCAATAAATGTTATTGCTAAAAGAAAACTGACAATTGTCACAGTCAGCGTTGCAATACCCATATAGTCCATACGTTGCTTCTTAGCCTTGTGGGCATCGGGTCGAGGTACTTTGTCAACGTGATCATGCTCATTAATCTTTTTACTTTCATCTGAATGAATGAACCTCCAACATACTAATGTCAAAATTACTGCAATAGGAGCACAGAAATAAAAGTTCCCCTGCCATCCTGCATCAGCAACTACTACCGGTCCCATTACAGCTCCTAACGCCAAGCCGAAGGAATATCCAGCAAGATATATACTCAAACCAATAGGGAACTTGGTTTTTGGAACACCGTCTCTAATTAATTTAGTTGATATCGGGGTACTAGCTATTGCTATTCCCTGAAGTACCCTGAGCCCAAGTAGTGTTGCATAGTTATGAGTAAAAGGTGCCAGGACAGTGCCAACTGAAAAGCATATCATCATCATCATCAGCATTTTCTTGGCTCCAACAATGTCAGCTAACCGTCCCATTATCACCGTCATGACAGCTCCACATATCATGTACGCAGTCATCACCCAAGACGCAGAAGTTTCAGAAATATCAAAGTCTTCGGCTACACTCGGAATTGCGGGTCCCATCCCAGTATTAAGATAGACAAACAAAATGATAGTACCAGTTAAAATCAGAATAGTTTTCCAGGCATTAAACGATATTTGCTCTGTAACAGGATGACTTTCTGGTGATGCAGAAGACACATCAGAACTAACAAATCTTTTTGTATTTAAGAGTATAGTCAAATTCAAATTGATACGAACCTGAAAATAGTAATAGGATTGATTCGTATACCGATCTTTTTTGCTTTTGACAAGTCCTGATGCTACATCTATAGCAGCACATTGGAGTCCGTAGTCAATTAGTTCCTGGCTCTAGTTTCATTAAATTCAATTAGTCGTCTGACCCTCATTATTATCAGATAACTTGTTTTCCCGTAGGATGACCACC
>JAATVR010000076.1 GCA_014523665.1 Nitrososphaerales archaeon TH526 | reverse complement strand
TATAGGTGAATACAGATAGAAGAATAAAATGAAGCTAGAAATACAAAGAAGGGCAAGAGTAGCACTCAGAGAGGCACATTAACGGAAGTTAACTAGTTTCCATCATCCTCTTCTTGCTGCGGTTTAATATTTCTGAAGCTAAAGTATAGCGCGATATCGTAGATGACCTTCAACACTCCTCCAATTAGAAAAGGCGCAAAAAATAATGAAAGGGATTGTATAATATATCCTGCTAATGATGGCGATATAGTTTGAGATATATTTCGCGCAATGTTAGTTATTCCAGTTGCGGCCGTTCTCTCTTCATCTCTGACTATTGATACTATGTAAGATTGTCTTGTAGGCACGTCCATCTGTGAGAGAGCCATTCTAACAAAATACAGAATTGCAGCCATAGGAAGTGTAGGAGCAAACGCTACGGCAATTATAAGGATGTTGGATGGTAGATGGGTAAAAACCATTGTATTGATTAGGCCGATTCTGTCTGCAATCCTTGCGGCGGCCATAAATGAGAAAGCAGTCATCACTCCTGAAATGGATAGAATGTATGATATTGTAGAAAGATCTGCTCCAAACCTTGCATAGAACCATAATGAAACTATGCTCTGGATCACAAACCCTCCAGCAAATGAATCAATTGCAAACAGCGCAGACAATTTAGCAACGATCTCTTTTGATTTAGGAGATAGTATTGAAGAGAATGAGAACGATCCTTTGAAGGTTCTCTTTAGCTGCTTTCTCTGTTTGTTGTTTTGAGGTTGTTTTTGACCCTCATCATTATTATTATAGAATTTCCTATATTCTTGGCCCGCAACATTGATTGGTGATCTCTTGTCTTTTGTATTAACTTCTATATCCTTTGAAAGGTGTAAATATACAATAATAGATGCTAGACCTAGCAGGCTATAGATGAGAAAGAGGATTTTCATAGACTCTGCCAGAGACAGTCCGTGGACATATTGCTGAACGATAGTCGGCAACCCTGACAGTAGAATCCCTGTAGACATTGCAAGAGTTCCAGCCAAATTATAAAGGGCAAAAAGCATATTTCTCTTTTTTATGTCCTTGATCGTTCGTGGTAATATTGCCTGCTCTATCGAAAGAAATGCGCTAGTCTCGGAGCCTGTTATATTGATTGTTCCAACAAATGCAGCGACTATCAGTGCCACGTAATTATCTGTCACAAAGAATATGATACCAGAGGAAAACATCAAAAATGAATAAATGATGAGAAGGTTTCTACGCCCCAATTTGTCTGCATAATAAGATGCTATCAAATTGAACAATACACTATTTATCAGACTGGTTGAGAGAATCAGTCCTACCTGAACTCCGTTGAAACCGATTAATGCGAGATAAATTGACAGAATAACACTAAGAAAACCATAACCAAAGGTCCTGATTATTCTAGCAGCTAGAATTAACCTGCCGTCATCTGAAAGCCATGTCAGGATCCGTAAATTCATGCCAGGTCAAGATCGTATAAAATGGTACATAATCTAAAACAAATGGGCTCTGAATATGTATAATAACTTATCTGCACACCAAACCAACTTTTCCATTCTATGCTGGCTAATCGTCTCACGTTCCCATCACGTGACATAACTTGTTTTCTAGAGCATAAAACTGTATATCAATTGCCATGGCGTACACACTCTAACCTTTCCATTACTGTACTGGTGTTAAGATTGTCCATATAGAATAGTTCTCTCAGATGTAAATAATTTTTTTTCAGTGGGACTTGATATATCTATTACTACTTTTCATTAACATAAATAGTCTGAGATTATCCATTCTTTGGTATTATTATACTATTGCTCCAGATTACTAATAAGGAACGGAGTTATTGTAGTATTTAGAAACAAACGTGGGTAAGTGGAAATGCCTGTGGTGTTCTAAGGTGTTGGAAGGAGAGTCCTTTATGGATCTAATTGCGGCAAGCATGAAAGAAGAAGGTGGACAACACGTGCATGGTTGGGAAATTATAACGTTACCCAAGGAAGAAGCCACCTTAGCGAATAAAGTGCTGGCCTAACCATATTTTCTTTTCTTTATTAGCATTGCACTTCTAACTATCACAATGGATGTACCTGCAAGGCCGTCTTATATAGTACCTTTAGTTAAAGATGAGGAAAGAACCGCTGCGACTGGAATAACTAACGTCTCTAGAAATGTGTCTCAAGCCTTATCACCTTTACTTGCAGGATACATTCTACAGTCGACAGCATTAATCTACCATTTCTCATCGGTCAATTCGGTGGTCTATTGAAGGTGATTTACGATGTTGCACTATACTTTAACTTCAGGAATATAAGACCACAACAGGAAAAATAGGTCGCTATTAGGTGTTGAATTGAGGTGAAAGTCACTTAAATTCTTAATCATTAAAATTGCTGTCAACCCCTAAGTTACCCTATGAAATGGATAACAAGAGAGCATGCCAAAGTCGACAGAATTGCGTGTCCTTGGCTGATAAAAAACTTTGTCGATACGGATGCTGAATTTCTCTTTGTTCCTGCCCATAAAGTACTGGAAGTAGCAAAGGAACAAAATGCTATCCCTTTTGATGTGCCAGATGTAGAGCTTGGTCATCATAACGATAAATGTTCGTTTGATGCCATCATAACGAAAAACGAGTTGGACAAAAGAGAGCCTGCATTGTTGGAGCTAGCAAAGATTGTAAGAGGCGCAGACACTCCAAACAGGTCGCTAACACCACAGTCTGAAGGCTTGGTTGCAATTGCGACTGGATTTAGCCTAATTTCCAAAGACGACCATGATAACATGGTGAAACAGTTCTACGTTTACGATGCTTTACTGGCATACTGCAGATCTAATAAGAAAGCTGCTTCTAGTCGTCATTAAGGAGAGCTTTGCCAAAACGCGAGTTACCTCTTGATGATGACGCGTTAATGACTTCCCGTATAAACCTAGGAAAATGACATGGTTTCACAAACAATATGATATCTTGTTACAGTATGGTATGTTGCCTTCGGTTCTCTTGTGCTCTCATTCGTCGACCAACTTCCATGTGTAGTTTATTCCAAATATCATAGGGACTACTGTTGATAGATAGTTTGTTATTTTTGATGAATCGAGTTAACCTCTAAAGAATGCCTAAGACGTACCCATATATTATCAGTCAGATTCGTGGGCATTTATCTTATAGATTAGAATACTTCCCAGACGACTTCGATCAGACATTGACATCCATGGAGCTCCCATATTATCGGTATGAATTTGAACGCAAAAAAAGAAGGCTTGAGGCGAAAAGGCGGTCAGATGGACAGTTAGATAATGAAATTGGATATGGGACGATCTGTCACGATTCAAGTGGTAACCTGGTTGACGGATTAGGCAATCCGATTAAGGAAGCAGAAGAAGTGATAGAGGAAGAAGAGGGGTAGGAAAGAGATAAGGAACTCGAACTCAAACTCAAGTGGCATTTAGACTATATTCAATTAATGGAGCATATCAAGAACCCAAAATATATCTCTCATTGTGCTGATGCTGAGGCCCAAAGAATCTTTTGATGACTTGTTCGAAGTATTCAGGATCTTCATTTAAGAAATCTGAAAGTAAGTAACTTCAGAAAATGAATTTAGTTTAGCTCACGATTTAAAGCACGATAATTCCCTGATTTCGGCTCCTGATTCAGAATATTCGTCTGGATCTTTATTGTTAGACAAGATTTTAATAGATTTAGCACATGGTTAAGTATATAAGCATTATTTTGGCATAAAAACAAGACGAGAGTTTTTTGCGGAGGTATAGATGCTTAATGTCGTACATCCGAATATAGTATTAGAAGTCCACGAAAGGAAGCTTATTTAACACGCGTTTCAGTATTGATAACGACCTTACTTTTACTTTTATTGTATGAAGATCCTCTTCTTTAAATATGAAAGACGGATCTCCCATCCACGGAATATATTCCC
>JAATVR010000008.1 GCA_014523665.1 Nitrososphaerales archaeon TH526 | reverse complement strand
GATCTGCTTGTATTAGCGAAATTACTTTCATTCATCAATGGATCTGAAGCATTATCTCCTTTAGGTAAGAGACTCTTTCTGACCAGTCCCGTATATGGCCTTTCCACTCTACCTCAATTTTGCTTCGGGGGAACGGGACTGAAGCCCGCTGCACCATTTTTGCCCAATTTGTGCGGAGCAAATTACTATCCTGTCTGAGTTTACTTTTAATAAGCGAGTCTTAATACGTGGCCAGTTGCTTTATTATGGGCTACTACGTTTCAGACTTAATTAAAATCAATCCTGATGGACGAAGTTTCGTAGTACCAATATTCTTGAGGATAAAAGCAAAAGTGGTTTTTTGTATCTAGAATAGAATAAGGAAAATAGAGATCATAGTTACTGCGAGTATTAGCATCCAAATTTCACGACATACACTATAGCACTCTCATTATTCTGCACCATAGGTCCAGTAACAACCAAATTTAGAATTTAATAATTCTCTAGGCGACTAACAGTATGTTTATCAGTATCGTCTAGTTAGGAAAAAAGGATGTCTGGCCAGGATAAGTCCCAACTAAGACTACTATTCAGCCCAATCAAATTTTGGAGACCAGCGATCTGTCCGAGTACTGCAATGAGGAGTAGATCACAGTGAGTGGCGGTGAAGAAGATTCAACGTCGAAAACTAGCTATTATAGGCTCATGCTATATGCGGCGATATTTGGCGCTTTTTCAGCACTAGTCACAACGGGATACATCACTCTTTACAACCAGGGTGTCAAGTTCTTTGGGCAGCATAGCGTATACCTGTTTAACATTAACTTTTGGCCGCTTATTCTGTTGGGAGTAGCCGGTGTTTTCATTGGCCTTGCCATCAAGTTCTTTGGGCAGCACGGAGGACTGGGAGTAGCTCAAAGTCAGTATGCCAAGACTGGTGGCGTGAATTACCGTAACCTGCCAAGCATACTTCTTCAAGGATTCATAGCATTATGGAGTGGTGCAGCAGTTGGTCCGGAGGGGACGCTTGTTTTTCTTACTGGTGGACTAGGTACCTTTGTCTCCGAACGACTTAAGCTTCAGAAAGACGACATACAAGTACTAGCTTACAGTGCCATTGCAGGGGCATTTGGTGGTTTCTTTGGCTCTCCGATAGTTGGGGCAGTAGGTGCAGTAGAGTACATGTTCATCAAGGAGCTAAATTTGTATCGTCATCTGATTCCTGGTCTTATTGCAGGAGCTGTAGGTTATGGTGTCTACTTTGCGATTTTGCATACGTCATATTTAGGAGTATACAGCTTCCCTGACTTTGCCTCGCTTCGTGTAGTCGATCTGGTCTGGGCATTGCTGGTGGGAGTTATTGCAGGGGCAATTGGGATTTTGCATAAGCTGGTATTCGGACTTATGCATCGGGTCTTTGGCCGATTTAACAAGAGACCGGTCATCTGTGCTATCATAGGTGGGTTGGTTATCGGCTTGATTGGTTCATTTCTCCCCTTGACACTTTACTCTGGCCAGAACCAGTTACTACAAATTATTCATAACCCGGCTGCATATGGTGTAGGGATATTACTGCTGATGATGCTCGTCAAGATGTTGCTTACAGGTACATCGTTTGCTACAGGCTTTATAGGGGGTCCAATCTTTCCATTACTATTTATAGGAGGTACGCTAGGGCAGGTCCTATCAGAAATTCTAACATTCATTCCACAGGGTGTGGGTGTACTTGCAGGTATGGCAGGTGCCGCATGTGCTTTCCTCCCGCTTCCCTTAACAATTACTCTCCTACTGGGGTTATTCGGAGGACAGACTGACCTTATACCAGTCATTGTCATTGGAGCAGTAACAGGTTTCATGGTGTCCAAGGCACTCACTCCACTGCTTCCCAAACCTCGCTCACAGTCAGCTAGCGATAAACAATGATTTATTACCGATAATAAGCTGTGAAGTGCCAAGATAAGTTGAAAGTCTTCTTCGACACCACCCCACTCGTATCCTATACGCGTCCACGATCGTCTGGTAATGAAGGAGGCAAGCAGCACGTGTCAAAATAATTCTGTACCTGCTGGTCGAAATAGAGTAGTCTTATTTTAATGAGGAATTTAATGAGTTTAATTAGGAATTTGAGAAATAATGTACAAATGTGATTATGTGTTGCAATACAGTAGCTAGTAATAGTAATAACAACAGTGACACCAGAGCCATTTTCGGCCAATGCAAAACTAATAGTACTATTGATGTTTTCATTCGACACCTCCATAGCCCTCAGACATAGGACTTCATTTGACTGGGGGATATTCGTTAGGGAGGTAATGGATTTATTAAGTGTGAGTCAAATCAAAGCATTAGAAGAGGCTTCAAACATAAATTCGTCTGCGCCAGTCAGTAGATATATCTCACAATTCACAATTTCCTCGTATTTTCGTTGACTTTCAACATTTTATCGCCTCCACCTAGTATGGATTTACTACAACCTTTCCTATCATGTACGGATGGATTGTACAATAATAATCGACTGTCCCGCTTTCATCAAAAAAGTGCACAAATGTGCTCCCGGGCTGAATGGGACCTGAATTAAACCCGGTAGAATTTCCACCTTCTGATGGCTTTCCTTGGGTTACCGTATGGATGACATTGTCATCATTGGTCCACTTAATGCTGCTGCCAGCAGCTACCTGAACTTCTGGAGGTGCATAAAACTGAGTATTATTAATATTTGAAGACCCTTTTGAAATCTTGACTTCGACAACCTCATCCATATAGACGAGTTGAGCATGAACTAATACTATGTAATTTGGCGGTAACATTAAGATAGTAAGTGCTATCGCAATGCTAACACCCTGAGAATACATCTTTAGGTTTGTGAGGATATTCAACCTAAATGGTGATTAACTTAGATTTTAATAAGTTTTATTGTTCCACTCGAGGATTTCTTAAATTGCTTCTGAGGGTAAAATTATTCACGTCAATTGGGATCTCTACTTCTCTAAACAACACTATTCTCTTGTATGCATCTTTTAGGTCCATGGTTAAAGGGTATTAGTTGACTATTTTCGATTAAGAAAGACTCGCACTTCTGTCATTCTACCTGCAAGGAAGCCTAGTAAAGCTCCATAGACTAAATGGAAAGCCAGGGACCCTGTAATAATCAAAGGATACAATCCTTGAAAATGATTCGAAATTTCATAGATATATTGGTTAGGTGCTGACGTCGTAAAAGAATCTAACTTTGGTTGTATCCCAAATGTTCCAAGAGGTACGAATAATATAGCCCATAAAGCAATTCCAACAATTAATCCTGTTATTATTCCGCGCTTATAGCTGTTGGGGGCCATCCTTCTCCAGAATATGGAGGCCTGTCCATACACGTTACCGGCTACAGTACCTGTGAGTAAGTGAAGTCCAAATCCTACATATTGAGCTAATGCTAGGTCATTGATACCTAGCGATAATCCGATTACTGCAAAAAATGTTCCAGCAGGGGTTCCAGAAACGTAGTCGACAAGCACCAACATTCCTGAAATTGCCCACACGGATATGAATCCCGCAATAGTACAGTACAGAATGTACATTTTCTGGTCGACTTTCCAGATGGACGTCGTTCTTGTCTCCATAACCTTCTTCAAGATATTGAGCTATATAAATAATGCTCAACTACATTAACTAGTGACTAACTAGTTCTTGAGTGCGGATTGTCATATCCATTCATTGCAAGGACGCCTTATCTCATTGCTGTCTATCCTCATTACCACTTTATACCACAGTTGCTTTGTGTATGTCACCTCTTACAAAGTACCTTCTGGACTTGATTTTCATCATACTGCGTTTTAAATAATTGTTGTTAGTACTCATGACCTTGTACGCACGTTCGGCACGAATTTAGAGCCAAAAGAATCCTTAACAAAACGGCTCTAACGGAGTGTATCCATATTTTATCAAGTTCGTCCCTGAGGTTACCTGTTCGATAACAAGCTGGTACGCTAGGTTTAACGCTGTTTTATGGCTTGTATCGTACACCCTATTATCTAATCAATCTAAAAATCTTCTCAAGTCATCGTTTATGAAATAGGAACAGTCTTCTCTAAATCTAACAAAAATTAACTTTTGTAGTTTGGCATCGTAATACATGACCGTAATGGATTATCAGAAGCTGTCTAAAGGCACTTTTGACCTAGATAGAATGATTCGTTTCGCTGCTATATGCGATAGGACTGGTGAAATCAAATAGCCTGCTCTCTCCAGATCTAACAAAAGCATCGGTCCTCCAAGCGTGGAATAGATGGAAATTACGCGATACAATGAAAAGCAGTATCGGAAAAGGAAAATTTGCGATGGCTGAATACGAAGAGGTGAGGCGATTTACAATACCCATTGACAACGAATATTTTCTTCTCGCAAGTACAGAAATTGATACTGAACTAAGTATGATTTACGATATTCTTAAGCTATTTCATGATTATGCCCCATGATGGAAAACCGTCCCTCGGAGATACAATAGATTTACAATCATAAAGCAGTAGATTTATCTGTATCC
Source organism: Nitrososphaerales archaeon TH526 (assembly GCA_014523665.1). Classification (GTDB taxonomy): domain Archaea; phylum Thermoproteota; class Nitrososphaeria; order Nitrososphaerales; family Nitrososphaeraceae; genus TH5896. The sequence continues at coordinate 1,102 of JAATVR010000008.1, read as the reverse complement.
TATTCGCTCCATTGTGCTGATAATTATGTCTCTACCCTACGATACGCTAAAGATTTATTACTTGTTGTTGACGTTGCCAGTGCTAATGCTACACATATCTCTAAGTTATGGTATGCAATCTATCGCTGGATACGCAAAGGAGGATCTTGCAACATCCTATATCAACGACAAGAACAACGTAGCCCTATTTGATAGTATGTTAGGTATTTTTGGAGGCAAACTATTTGAACACCAGATAGAAATCGATGCAAACCAAATATTCCCAAATGAAAGTCTCAAGCGCGAAATGATTGACAATCCTACATCATTAGAATTTACTATGCCTGTTCTGCACTATAATATCTTAGGTTATAACATATCTGCTTCAAATATTGAAGTAAATGCAACTTCAAACAAAGTAATTGATGATGGCAATAAAATAAGAATAGATTTTCCAGTTATGCTAGCAAAGAAGGTAAATGTAAGCAATGAAATAACAAATCAGAATTTCAATGATGTAGATTTGTCGTCCACCTATGCCATCTATGATCCAAAGACTGATAAGTTCATATTTCACATCCCTTTTGAAGTAGCAGCTAGATTTCTATTAAATGGATCATAGATAGTATTGTGTTAGTATCTGGTTTTAACATTCTGTACGTCTACCATATTTTAATATGCATTTTGTTCTCATTTTATTAAGAACTTGACAGGCCATCTTGAGAAGATCAGTAATGAGTATGACCACTGTTTTTTAACACGAAAGATCACAAGAGTTTTTCTAATTTTACTATTTGACATGATCTGATCCTATTATCGATAGGACAAAGAATACTAATTTAAATATACGTGATATACTCATAGCCTACGCCAGCTTTACACACCTTTAGCGCTTCTTTCTGAAAAATGGAATGATTCGGATAATTAGCAGGTTCGATAAACTGAACATCTTTCTGAGGACTGCAACATATAGAGGATTTGCTGGATCCCCAGATTCTCTGTAGAAGATAGATAATTCATCAACCGTTACCGTCTAGTGTAGTGAACTTGTGTAGTGCATTTTTTTAATTTGAAACTTGTTTGTTCGTGACAAACGAAAATCGCTTTTTTTATTTAAGAATTG
>JAATVR010000075.1 GCA_014523665.1 Nitrososphaerales archaeon TH526 | reverse complement strand
CCGCAGCACCTTGTTCAATCTTTTTGCAATCAGCCAAGTATGGACAATCCTTGCACAGCCAATGTTCTGCATTCTTTGAGATTTGGTCTTGCATTAGGTTCTAAATCAGGATTTTCAAGCCACTTGAAGAACTTGGTAATACATACAAGATACGTGTTATAAGTGCCAATCCATTTATGCAATGGATCTGCTTTGTCTGGTTTTCTTAACGAGTTAAGATACAAAATGATATCATTTTTTTCATGCTTGTAAAGGACTCGTCTTTATGAAACTCGGATAACTTTTAGGATAAACTTTAGAAGGTCTACATAGTTTTTACTTAGATTGGTTTCTGTCTGCATTGATTCAAGATATTCTGCTATTACGTTTGAATTCTTATTATTAGTAATAGCGTTAACCAGTTGCCCTTGCACTTTAACTAAGAAAATTCTGTATCAAATTAATAAAGTATTGCATATCTTTACTTTACATAGGTATAAAGTACACAAAAATTGTTCATATCGATTGCGATTAGGAAGACGATTCATAGTAGAGCTTCGCTAGTCTTCGTTTTAGACATACATTGATCATTGATACAAATTTATACTTTGCAGCATTTGCCTGGTGGGATTGGATGCTCATGAGGACATCTTACAGGATGATTCAGTAAGGTGCATAAGGCATCGGTAAAGACTTCCTTCATATGATGCTCTATACCACACACCATCTCTTCATCGATGGCGATCCTCAAGCTATCCCTCATAAGTATTTCTAGAAGACGTGTATTTCTTATCATTTGTCTTGCTATCTGCTCACCCTTGGAGGTAGTCCTTATTGGGATATTCTCCTTGCTGTATACTACAAAATCCTCTTCGTTGAGTTTATGCAACATGTTAACGACTGATGGTTGTCTGATATTAAGCAATTTAGCAATGGAACTAATTTTCACTTCTTTACCTCTTTCCCGTATGTGCCAAATTGCCTTGAGATACATTTCCAGACTCTCTGAACGCGCGGTCCCGATATAGAGCTCTTCATCGGCATCCTTCCTCAGTGGGCTACTATCATTGTTCAAAATAGTGTATGATGTTAGGTACTACGATGCTTTCGCTATTTAACATATAGTCGTTTCTCCAAGCAGAAAACATGGGTATTCGTTAACAAGTTCGAGCTTTTGTTAAGTCTATCAGACAAAGGCTTCTGACTAAACTCTGCAATCTCGTTTATTTATGACTCAAACACGACTCAGACCTAATTCTCTTAATTCATATGATTTAGTAAAATAATAGGCTTTGTTCACTATAATTCTCAAATACTAACTGTTTTTCTAACTCTATAATATAAAACTTTATTTCAACATATTGCTCTTCGCAATCGAGAATCGAACGGGAGTATATATATATAATATTTTATAACATAATCGGCCATTGAGGGATCAAAGAGTAGCTGAGGTATTTCAAACTCATCGAGAAAATGAGACAGCTCAAATTGAAGAAACATTCTCGACTTTCTTGTCTATCGTCATACCCACCTACAATGAGAGCGAAAACATCATCGGACTCGTAATAGAGATTGCGAATAGGATCCCCGAAGATATTAGGACAGAGATATTGATAGTTGATGACAATTCTCCAGATGGAACTGGTTCTCTAGTCGAGAGATTTGCAAGAGAGAATAATTTTGACGAAACGCACAGCAAAGGTCGAATCCTAACGATCAAAGTTGTTCATAGGCCCAGACGTGATGGCTTGATGTGTGCAGTGCTCGACGGCATCAAGAGTTCCAATGGTAAAAACATATTAGTAATGGATGCTGATTTTTCGCACCCTCCTCAACTCATACCTCGCATAGTAGGTGAACTAAAGCACGAATCTAATTGCGTCGTGATCGGGTCAAGGTATGCAAAGGGGGGAACCACTGTAGGTGTACCACTAGAGAGACTCATAATTAGTTTTGGTGCAACGGGAATAGCAAGGTATGGCCTCAATGTAAAAGAGGTTCGAGACCCGATGTCCGGATTTTTTGCTTTACCACGTCATGTTTTAAAAGACATCGAATTTAATACAAAAGGGTTCAAGATCTTGCTTGAAATATTGGTCAAGAAACAACGTCACGTTACCGTAAAAGAGATTCCATATACTTTCACAGTTAGAAAATATGGATATAGTAAACTTGATTTGAAGGTTTTGGTGGACTATACAAAGGCAGTTTGGAGCTTGTATAAGTACGGAAGAAGATCACAAAAAAGGCTGGAAGGTTCAGAGAACAGAAGATCTGTACTATTCTTGTCGAAGGCTGCTAGATTCTTCACCGTCGGAGCCAGCGGGTTAGTAATCAACTTCTTGGTTTCTTTTTTACTCTCTAACGGAACTGTAGCTAATCTGTGGTATGTTCAGGCGACTGCGATCGGAATAGCTGTTTCTATAACTACTAATTTCCTCTTGAACAAGATTTGGACGTTTGAAGACAAGAAGTTCTCCGTGCTTTACACTTTGAAACAATACGGTTTATTTCTACTCTTCAGTTCTTTAGGTATCTCCATCCAGCTTACGTTAGTCTATCTCTTGGTAGAATCTGGAATCTCGTACAATCTATCGCTCATTTGCGCAGTTGCTGCAGCGTCAATTAGCAATTTTATACTCAATAAGAAATGGACTTTTAGGGAGAAAGTATGGGGCTAATACACTTTCTCTACGACTAATTATCATCTGATTGCGATCGCAAGTGGTTTTTATAAAATTAATTCGCAGGAATAAAAGAAAACGGGTTCAAAAAATATTGTAGAAATATTTAGCGTATTTCCAACTTTGCGAGAATATCCTCTATTGTCTGCTCGTCTTCCAGTTCCGCATCGAGTAGATCTAGTGCCAGATGGTAGGTACCATGATCTTTGTCCTTTACGTTATTGGCAAGATCATTGTACAACTTGATCACGCTTCTTTCGAATTCCAGCGCTTTTTCCAAAGCGCTGCGAAGGGTCAAATATCGTGATGGTTGTAGCTTACCCAATCCACTTTCTTGTTCCCATAAGGCAGGGTCATCTTTGGCATTAGTTCCAAGCTGCATTAGCCTAACGGAGACCTTCTTGGCATGCCCAAGTTCTTCATCTGCTCGTTCTTCAAAAAACTTCTGTTCCAGTACACCTAGTCCTTCGATATTCTGAGAAATGTACCAGAAATAATGGAATGCCGACAACTCTCCAGCATATGCGGTTTTCAGCATTTCAATCGTGCCCTCTACGCCAGAGCCAGCAATTTCTTTTCCCATTTTGCCCATATTATAATCAATATCTATATGGATATACTCCTATTTAATAATTTTCAACAATTTAGTACAAACTAATTATAAAGAGGAGATAGATCTATAGAATTCACAAAATAATTCCAAGTATTGTACAAAATTTTCGATGGGGACATTTGTTTGTAGACATTCAGAAATACATCTGATTTCAGAGTTCAAATATTGGTTTTATATGGGATGCCTTTGTATATTCAAAGAAATGGACACTAGTGTCAAAAAAAAGTATAAAGGAACTTCAAAGTCAGACATAAATGACAAGATATGCACGATTTTTAAGCTTGATTTTGCGATATGTCCTTTTCTTTCTTCCTAGGGGGTAGTTCTAACCCAATAGTTCCCATTATTGAATCACCTATTGGTTCAAAAATAATTCGGAGAGATTCGGTGTCATAGTATTTTATTACCTCGGTCAACTTATTCTCGATCTTTCTTTGTTCAATTTTCAAGAGCATATATCGAGATATTAACGCCTTTACCTCATCGGCCTTGTCTTCCTCAATGGGGTTTTTATCGGAAGAGCTAGGGGGAGACATCCTTGATCAAGGCGCATCTTTCAAGACTACTACATTGCCATATGTGAGTTGAACCTCGTTCATTCCGTATGTAAGCTGATCCAGAGGGTCCAAAATCCCATCAGTATTGTCGCAAATGTAGGTCGTTAAATAAGTTTCTTCAGTTCCTTCAATTTCTTCATTCTTACTTATGCTTTCGAGAAATTTGTGGGACTTCTCCATTGTTAGACTTTCCTAATTAGGATATCCTAATATTTAAACAGTATCATTTTTTATCTGATGCATGATTAATGATTACTAAGAGAAATCTATTTATTTGTGATTCTTAGGTTAGCCTAATAGATGAGTCTAAGTATAGGCTTAACAAAATCACATTTTTTAGCGTTTTTGATTATTGCGGCTGGTAATTTGGCTATTTCCTCGTTTTTTATCGATGATGGAATCGCACAGCAATTGGCTGAAAACCAACAATCGGCAGATCCACTTATACTTTTCATCAATCTAGAAAGGATTGGAACACAGCTTAACCTCACACAACACAGTTTGAATAGTAATGACCTTGAATCTGCGTTTCAGCATGCCTATATTCCTCATTCGGTTACTTACCCAGTAGTTAAACCCATATTAAGTAAAGCTGACCCTGTTTCTTCAAAAAGTCTTGAAGGACTGCTAACTGATCTTCCGATTAAGATTCGAGCCTCAAAGAGTCCAGATGAGGCATATTCCAACACAGAATCTGATATTACAACGTTAAACAATTTACTAAACAGAGTCTCGAATTCAACTGTTGGACAGAAGTCTCTTGAAGATGAGGGATTTGTCCTCCAAGCCTCAGCTGTGCTTCTGGAAGACGCAATTCAATCCTATGAGCTAGCTAACGGTACATATACACAAGATGGCTCTAGCATATTTAATCTTCAGAATTCATTGGGGTTGGTAAATAGCTCAGTTGCAGATTTTGAAAGAGTTGCAGACTCAATTGATGAGCGGAGACGAGCTGAAATAAGATCCTTCTACAATCAGATACAAGAAAGCATGAAAAATGATATACCATTTGATACCGTTGCTAGTGTTGCTTCTGCAATTGAACGAGACTTTACAGAGGAACTAACTTTAAGTAGTGGAAGCGAGAGTGCATCAGAACAAGCAAAATACTTTTCCACCATTAGGGATCTACTTAATAGCACTATTTCATCAGTGAACGATGGGGATTATAAAGCTGCAGAAGCAACGGCAATCAAAGCGTATTTAGACAATTTCGAATATCTGGAAGCGCCTATTGAAAAACATGATCCTGACCTAATGCAAGATATCGAGATAGAAATGAGAGAAGAACTTCGTCAGATGATAATAGAGGAACGTTCTCCACAAGAGATTAATGGTTTTGTAACAGCGATTCTAGGCAAATTGGATCAAGCTGAAAATCTACTGAAAAATGATCCTGAATATCGCTCAAATTTGAATACGAACACGACATCTAGCGGATCTTCACTTGCAAATATTCAAGGACTGAGGCAAGGTTTCGGTACTTATACTGGCGAAATTAGGCAAATGGGAGAAGCAAATGATCCAGCGAAGGAATCTGTGAGAAACAACATTGACCAGATAAGATTGAAGCTAAGTGAGATGCTTAGACTTTATGAGAATAAAAAATTTGAAGGCGCACTTTTGACCGCGCGGTCAGCATACCTAGATAGTTATGAGATGGTTGAAATTCCACTTAGGCCGATAGACCCTGATTTCACACTTGAGATGGAGATTAAATTTGCTGAATTAAGAAACCTGCTTCAACAGCAAGCGCCATTTCAGGAGGTTGAAGGAAAGACTATAGAAATTCGAAGAGGACTAGATGAATCAGAGAGACTTGTGTCTGGTGTTGGAATTGTGGCACCTGCAATTGCATTCTCTACATCATTTTCAATTATATTCAGAGAAGGCCTTGAATCGGCCCTAATTATAGGTGCAATTCTCACATATCTGCAAGCATCAAGAAATTCGCGCTTCAAAAAGCATGTCTACTACGGGATTCTAATTGCAGTGGTCGCTACGGCTGCAACATGGTTTGTGGCACAGTATCTCATTGAAATATCTGGAGCGAACAGGGAACTGATCGAGGCTATTGCTGGCCTTTCTGCTACAGCAGTTCTTTTCTGGGTGAGCTTCTGGGTACTAAACAAGATCGAAACCAAAAAATGGATCGAATTTGTTAAAGCGAAAGTCTGGAAGGCCACTACGACAGGTAGTGTAATTGTATTTGTTGCCTTGGCATTTTTCACGGTCTATAGGGAAGGTTTTGAGACGGTCTTGTTTTACCAGGCAATGCTATCCTTCGCAAAGTACATGGAGTTATACGTTATTGCTGGTTTGATTTTAGGACTTGCGGTAATCGTCGGAGTAGCTATCCTAATCAACAGACTTGGCAGAAGATTGCCGCTGAGGGCGCTCTTTGCTTTAACAATGGGGATAGGGGCATACATGTCCATCGCGTTCATAGGAAATGCAGTTAGAGATTTGCAAGAATTAGGAATAGTGGCTACTACTCCATTGGTTGGGATAGTTCCAAGATTGGATATTAACCTGGCAACCATGACAGGGATCCATCCCACCCTGGAATCTGTCACTGCTCAGATTGTTCTCCTTGCCATATACCTGGTAGGCTCGCTTTATATACTGGTTCTGAAACCCCGAAGACAGAAAGCTATCGAAAATGCAAGGAAATCTATGGCAGATCTACAGAAAAGGAAAGAGGGATGAATTCGCATAGGCTGAATACATCAGGACCTAATTGTGAACGGTAGAGACAAACGACGCCTCTCCACTAGACACAGTCTAGTGCGATTTACTGTCTTAGGCGTAAGCCTCCAGATTTAGTGGCTGGTTTGACTCAGAGCAAGGCTATCTTATGCAAGATGTTATGGACACTAAACCTTTAAAGTGCTGATCAGCCAGAAAATAACTGTTAATTATCGTCACGATTGCAGGATATTTCGAACCCAACGAATTAAATCGATCAAAAATAATAAATTAACTTCTGGTTATTGTTCTCATATTACCGAATGATGAGATCAAGAACCAAAGAGAAGGGAAAGCATGCCCACTCCACACACTATCGAAGATTGGTATGGGAGAATATAGTATGGCCTCTCATCATTCAAGTAAATCGTCCTTACTTTACACTTGAAGAGTATCAGTACAAAAGGAATGAATTCTGTAAGTTTAATAACATCCCTGTATCCAAGCTATCCGGAGGCTTAGTGTCATTGATTATAAAGGATATTCTGAAGAAGGATTATGAGCACAAGACTTGGATTTATTCAATTCATTATAGACTTATCCCATATATGCGCAAGAAAATAAGACTTGAATATGGCCTTGCAGTTAGGGAATCATCTGGAAAGCGGTAAGAACTAGGTTTAGAAAGAATCATTAATTATGTAATAGTACGTTAACGCTATCGACTATACTGAAGGGAGTAAAATTATACTTTATTATAATTATATAATAACTACTGGTAGGGATGTGATGGACTAGAACGGTAAGATGAAATGTTCGCTCTCACTATTTCATACCGTCAAATTAAATTTATTCTTGGTTACGTGAAAGCCTCTGAATTTTCAACTTTCTCCGCCATTACATTACAGAACGATAGTAAGAAACAAGTCCGTTTACTGGAGTCACCATCACCTAGATTCAAATAGGAAGTATCGCGAGCTTTCGAAACCTTTCTTGCTTTAAAATCCCAGAAATCACATATCTAGTTTGGTTAACAACCTGGAACATATTCAGTCATGCAGCGTACCGGGTAATCCCCGTCAAGTTATCGAATAGGCCTTTCCGAAGATCGATTAGTTGATGACCATATCTTTAACTAGGATGCACACGTATAAAACATGAGCAAGAGGTGTACTCCACAGCCGGAACTCCTGAATCTCGACATGGACACAAGAAAACTGTTTGTAGTATTTGTGGGAAAGATTTTGAATCTGAAGAAACATTGAATACCCACAAGAGAATGGAACACAGTGAATCGAGCCATGCACCAGCGGGTGTAGCCTAGAATCTTCTATATTTTTATTTTGCTTGGTTGAATCTTGACATCCTCTTTTTCAAATCTGTACCTCGAGCTTAAGCGCTCATGCTGAGGTTTAAGCTCTAGGAAATCGGAAAAAAATTGAATTGGATTGGACTTTTATTAGAGATCTCAAAATACATAAGGTCAGCTAATGCTAATGAAGTTCAATTTATCTATCACTGATACTAAAGTAAAAATTTACAAGAGAAAGTATCATCCACGACTCAAAATAAGTCCTCCGATATTCCCTTAACAATCTTGTATGAGCACTCATCTTGAGTCGATTGCTCACTTAGCCAGGATTCATCCCGTTATCAAAGCAAATAATGTGTTTACACTAAAATGTGACAGTCATTTGTAGGGTAACCTGCTAATTCTGGATCGGGATCAATTAGCCCCTATTATTTTGTATGCTGTATCGATTAGTTTTTCATAGTACTGGGAATATATTCATACAGTGGCTTAGCATAAACATGTTGGCAAAGTATCATGAAGTTAGAACATAAATGACAAATACTTAGAGTCTAGAATGTAACGTAGTGGAGCCTCGTTCAGTTGGTACTATAATAGTTATCAATTGTATATTCCTTACTTACTTTTGCATTTGTGAACTATTGAGATGGAATCATAAGTATCTTCAAAAATAAAATAGGTTTTGAAATTATGAAATAATCTCAAAGAAGCTCCATCAAATAAATGTCATGAGAGTAGAACAAAAGAACGAAGTGTAAAATCACACTATACAAGTCATCTGCTGTCCCTTACTTACTTTCTTGCGACCTTTGTAGCATATCCCAATCCCACATGGAGCGCGAATCATCGCATGCAAATTGATTTAGAGAACCGCAATTCTCCTACTGATCTATTCCTATTCGTCATCTGCTGAAATGTATAATCTGATTTGGAGGTATCTTTCAAGCTTCTTTGCCAGCAACTCGT
>JAATVR010000074.1 GCA_014523665.1 Nitrososphaerales archaeon TH526 | reverse complement strand
GGATATTAGGTTAAGAAATAGAGTCGGCATTACTTTTGCTCAGTGGAGAGTACTTGTTTTGCTGACCAAAACCCATGACGGTCTCTCCCAAAAAGAAATCGCAGAAGGTCTTGGGTTAGAAGCACCTTCCTTAATACCTATTATCGATAAGTTGGAGAACGATGGTTTTGTTGAGAGGAGAGTAGATCGTAACGACAGAAGGAACAACAGAATTTTTCGCGCCAAGAAGACGTTCGAAATCTGGGAGACTACTCTTGAGTGTGCTACTAGAGTGCTCACGATAGCGTTGGCAGGTCTTCCAGAAGACAACGTACAGATTATGAAGGAGGTATTGGAAAAAATGTGGATTAATTTACAAGCAAATATGGAAATATCCAGTAAAACCCCTACAACTATTGCAAACGTGGTTGATCGAACACGGGGATTACGAGAAGCAGCTGCCGCGCAAAAGCAAACCTGAAGAAGCCAGAGGGTATAGTACTAATGCAGAACCCGCTAAAGAGTAAAGAAAATCAAAAAAGTCCTAATGGTGGAATATCCGCCAGAGAGGATTCTAAACTCTTGACAAATCGTGGTAGCGCAGCGATACCTCGTAGTGCTTGGAAATTACTAATTATTCTAAGCTCCATTGCGACCATGGTCATGTATGCAGAGACGATGTTGATTCCTGCTATCCCAGATTTGATAAATCATTTTAATGTCTCATATGGAACGTCTTCCTGGATACTGACGACATATCTAATAAGTGGAGCCGTTGCCACCCCGATAGTAGGCAAACTATCTGATGTTTATGGAAAAAAGAAGGTTCTCTTAGCAGTAATGCTAATTTATGCGATAGGGGTCTCATTCGCGGGGTTTGCCTCAAACATTTACACCTTGCTACTTGTAAGAGCTATTCAAGGAATTGGAATGGGGATGTTTCCCATTGCATTTGGCCTAATAAGAGATCAATTTCCAAGGGAAAAAATTTCGATAGGTCAGGGGATCATAAGTTCGATGTTCGCAGCAGGGGCGGCGATAGGGCTTTCAGCAGGTGCACTTATCGTGGAGAATTTTGGATGGCAAGCAACTTTTTTCACGATAATTCCCATCGCAATTTTACTTTTAGTTATCATTTGGAGATTCGTGCATATCCGAGAGACACCACAAGAAACTGATCCTTCGTCAATAGAGCGTTTAATTAAAAATGACAAGGAATCTGGTCCGGTTCCAATTACCAACTCTAAGAGAAGAAAAAGAGGAAAATTGCAACTTGATGTTAAAGGAGCAGCAGCTCTTGCAGTATCTATAACCTCATTTCTGTTATGCCTGACCATGATCGAGACCTCTAATGGCTTAAGCACTGGAAGCAATTCAGTTGTTGAGATATTTTCAACCTATGGCACAATTTTAGGCTCAGCGATACTAGCCGCCACCTCCTTTATTCTATTCTTGTTAATTGAGAAAAGAGAGCGTTATCCGCTTATTGATTTGCGCCTTTTAGGAAACAAAGCGATATTGCCGTCAATGCTAATAATCCTCATCGTGGGGCTATCAAATTTTATGGTGTTTCAGACTATTCCAATACTGGTAAGAAATCCCGAACCAATCGGATTCGGAGCTGATGTCGTCTATGCCGGAACAATTCAGCTACCATTTGCATTAGTATTTTTGGTATTTGGGCCGACTTCTGGTCTCATAATCTCCAAGCTTGGTTCTTTAAGACCTGTAATAGCTGGAACTTCGATTATTACAGCTAGCTTTTTAGGACTTGTATTGTTTCATGATAGTCCAACTGCTATTTCGATTAACCTAGGTGTTCTTGCTACCGGGTTGTCTTTTGCAGCTATCGGGGCAATGAATGTAATAATACTTGCCACTCCAAAAGAACATACTGGAATTTCCCTCGGGATTGCAACCTTAGTGAGGATAATAGGGAGCGCTATAGGGCCTGCTCTCGCGGCTATGTACATGCAAGCAAGTCAAACTGTTCTTGATGTGGATAGTCTGTCGAGAGCTTATCCATCTGACTTCGCGTTTGTGATGATATTTTCTACAGCGACGGTGATCGCAGCGGGTTCAATCTTTCTATCTGTTCTGTTACGAAGGAGAGCAAGCAGGATGGCAATTCCTCAGCTTTCATAAGTTTCACAACAATTACGGGAGTAGCCCAAAACTGGCAGTGAATTGCTCATCATCATCTTTTTCCTCAGTGCGATAACGTCACTCTGGTAGCTCCAATATCGTTAACCACATAGTGGTCCGGTCCTATCACTATAATATCACCTGGCGCAATTCTATCGTGTGTTCTCTTGTTTCTTAAGGACTTTCCAAATGGCTTTCTCTGTTGCTTAAACATCAGCCAAATCCTTCCGACATTTAATACATTCTTGAATTCGGATTCCCAAACAAGATCATATAGTGTACTTAGCGCTTGCAGGCTGATATGGTTGTTTCTGATAAGTAGATCAGCTTCAGGTTCCCTGCAAAAATATACTCTTACTATCACTTGTAAACTACGAGATCATTTTGTAAACATATCCTAATTAGTATTAGGCCTATCATATATCCCGGCTAAAATCTTTGAGTGCTAGATCGATTAATATCGCTTAGCCTACAAATGGGCAGCTCCTAAACCTAGATTGGATTCGAACTTATCGAAAAGCGATGTACAAGAGAAACCATGCAAATGTCGCTTTTAAACTCATATCAGGCTTGTCGCAAATGAAATCACTTAGATTTGTGCCATACCCCCGTCGACGAATAGTTCGATACCGGTGATAAAACTGCTATCGTCCGAGGCTAGGAACGAGACAGCTTTTGCGACTTCATCTGGACTTCCCATTCGTCCCAGCGGCACGCTGGAAATGATACTCGCCTTGATCTGCTCGATCTGTTGTACATTCTGAGCCATATCGCGAACAAACCCACTAAGGCCTGGCGTGTCTATCGGACCAGGGCTAATGGCATTGACCCGTATCTTCCGGTGGTTCAACTCTACGGCCCAGGAGCGTGCAAATGATCGCACGGCGGCCTTGGTCGCACCATATACACTGAACCCGGTTGAGGCTTTAGATCCCGCGGTTGATGCGTTCAGAATAATTGAACCGCCACCCTGAAAGAGTGGAAGCGCCTTTTGTACCGTAAAAAGGAGCCCCTTGACGTTGACACTAAATATTTTGTTGAAGTGCGCTTCGGTAATTGCCTCCAAAGGAGCAGATTCTCCCAGGCCAGCATTGGCGAACAGAATGTCGATGTGGTCCTTCTGCTTCTTCACTTCAGAATACAACCGATCTAGATCTGCGAGATTTGAGACATCGCTCTGAACGCCTGTGATATTGCTTCCGATTTGTTTAATTGCTGCATCGAGTTCGCTCCGGCGCCGACCTGTAATAAAGACATATGCACCCTCTGAGACAAACCTCTGTGCTATGGCAAGGCCTATACCGCTATTTCCCCCAGTGATTAGCGCGACTTTTCCTTCATGCTTCTTCATGATTTTAATTACTCATTCTGTAGGTTTTAAGGTTGTAGGATTTGAGCTTGCGCCTCCGTCTGTCCAGGCGAAGTTGAAACTGTTTAATCAATCCATGGTGACTGTTGACTTTTTGATGAGCTATGATTCGCTACGAAGATAATAAAATACATGCACATCTGCGATTGCAGTTGTTTTTGAAGGACGTTTATATCAAAAAATATGGATTTTGCCATGCATTATATCTACACAAAAAAACCTAACTTGTTTATAGTCGTAAATCAAATGATTCGGTCAATAGTAACATTCTAGTAATACTAATTAGCATTTTTGAATCATTGAATTCATCTTGAAGAGGAGGCATAATGATTAGGGAATGAGGTGGCTACACGATATCTTGAAAATTTCTATCCGGAGCCCAATAAGTAGTAGTAGTTCTTACCCTTACTAACATCACCTGTGTTTCATCGAAGGGACAGCGGCATCGTTGAAAAGGGTAGGTAGCTATTGGGCTTGTTGAACGGCTCAATGGACTAATGATTATTGTACTATTTCATAGGTAGATTAGTATCAACGCAATAAATAGGATGAAAAAAGAGGGGTTTGGACGTTCGTTAATAGATCTGACCCGACTAATTCATTTACTTTATTATTTGGACCGACTTGGTGATTGTTCCGTATATTGGGGTATCTCCAAAGTGATTGCTAACTGCGGCCGGGTCCAAGTGTATGCTTACCACATTGTTACCCATGTCGGTAACTGATGTCTGGACATTGGAAACTGGTCCGTCTTTCAGACTAATTGTTGAAGTTCCGTTAAATACTTTGGTATTGTTATCTGGCATAGACATCCCAGTCAATTTGAAGTTGTCTATTTGGTGCTGATGCAACGCAGAACCATTTGTCCTTACCATATCAAATTGCGCTACGAATTGGCCATTCTTTGACATATCTTCACCCATGGCTGAAGTTGAGTTTGATGAAGGAGAGCTTTGATTTCCATACTCACCTGCTTCGTTCTCATTCAAGCTCGCCTTCCAATATCCAGACAGTATCCATGCAGGATTTCCATTTTCATCGTTTTGAATGCTGGCAATTGTTCCAGCAGCATAGTGGCCTGGCTCCATCATACCTTGCTGATCCATTGGAGAAGCTGCAGCTTGATTGCCCTCAAATGGTGAGGTCATTAGGAAGAATCCAATTGCTGTTGT
>JAATVR010000675.1 GCA_014523665.1 Nitrososphaerales archaeon TH526 | reverse complement strand
CCTTGAGTTTTGGAATTATCTCCCTGTAATTTGGAGTGTTCATCCCTATCTTATCATATGAACCACCCTTGCTAACAAAGCCATTTTGCATGTCCACGACTATTAAGGCAGGTGCAATCGTGCGGCCAGTTGGAAGTGTAGCCCGAAACATTGAGGTCTAATATTTATTGGAAGTATTTAGGTTTTTATTTCCTGTCTAGCACATTTCGTGGCTGGCGTGTGCAATATATGAAGGGAGCAATACCTAGAAATGGTGTCACGTAAAAGTAATAAACCCCTGTTTTGCGTGTCAGAAATCCGGATACGATGATGTGATGATTCTTCTTGATGGTAAATACGAGCATGGCCGTACCAAGTATTTGAATGAGGATCGAACAAAGCACATACGTCTGGGAAGCAATTATCAACAGCAGCCGCAGCAGCCACAATCAAATCAACAACAAGCGTCTTACACAATCAACTAAGGAGGACCGCATTCTAAGCCTGCTTGGTGACTTAACTATCAAAATGAATCATGTTATCAAACTGTTGTAAGAAAATAAATAAATGACAAATTATCCTAGCATTCAGAACAAACGAAGTCTTTCTTTTTTTGCTAACTATTTTATAGAGTATTTTGAATGAACGCCAAGAAATGAGATTATTGGATAAGACAGTTACAGACCATATCTATCTTACAGCCAAACAAGGACTACGCTATAAGACAAGGATGGATTGAAAAATAGAACTGCAGTGATTGTCAAAATGCATCCTTGAGAGCATCACCCCCGTTGCGAGGTCGGACAAACGTTACCTGTCATTCTAAGGCAGTTATCAAGCATTACACTTTGGAAGTTCATAGTTGCATAGGGCCAACCTCAAAGAATCTAGTATGTCATGATGTGATGTTTGTTGCTTGTCGAGCTTCCACTCATCCGATACTATCGCAGTTCTTAGCGATACTATCAGTCTATTCAATGATGGATGTATCTTGATGAATCTTTTTGATTGTAATGTATATGCCCATTGCAGCATCTCTCGATGTCTCTTCTGGAAGTTGACGGGTATTATCTGCCAACTGTTGCTGCTCAGTAAACTCCAGATCTGTTCTTCCGTTAGTCTCCCGTAGTAGTCATGGTACTCTCCTATCCTTGACTTTAGTTCTCTTATCACTTCTGGATTCGCACCATCCACATAAATCTTTGGTAGATTTGCATGATGTGATTGATAATGTTGTTCATCTGTGGCTTGTCAAAACTTTCGGCATAGAAGACTTCTACCTTTCTGTTTCTGAATTGGGTAATGACGAGAGCAAAATTTTATGTATCCCCCCCATACCACGTCAATTCCCATACTTCTTCCAATCATTTCACTTGTAGTATATCGAAATCAAGAGGGCTTGCATCACAAGATTATTTGCGATTTCGCACAGGTATCTCTGAAACGTCTTGATATTGTGTAGACAAAAACGTTGAGGACTTGACTGAATCACCGCCTGCCATGGAAGGAGCCAGATCAACGATACGAGCAATGTCATTGGTTAAACTGTGAAGTGATTCTATGGCTCTAATGCTTACCATTGGATTCTTTTGCTTATTTGCTATTACGATATCCCACAACTCCTTCTGATAGGCTATCATCTCCTCGTACCTCTGTCGATATTCAGATAATAACTCGCCGTGATCGTCGCGCAGCCGCAGCACCCAATCTCTTCCTTCCGATTTAAGTTACTTCTTGATTTTAAAGAATGCAGTCTTTGATAGATTGTGCCCAGTCTTAGTACTCTTATATTCTATGCATTCACGCTAACTATATCTGAGGATTATAGCATGGGAAGCAGCATAACGTATTTCCCTTCCTTCATCGCGTGTGTAGATTGGCAACTATCCACTTATACAGTGTGAACTGATATTACACTTTAGGTTAGTATGCGAGAAAGGACTCGTACCTGCCGGTTCATATAGAGCATTTGCTGATGGTTATTTCGTATTTTTAGAGCCATTACCAGTTGGTAAGCATGATGTGAACCTGAAGGTAAGTGTGTTAAATCCTATCGAGACTAGCTATAACTATAATGCAGACTGGACTTACCATCTTAACGTAGCAAATTCCACCAATGCACAGACTTCATGAATGTGAATCATATTTAATATGGAAACTAAACCTTAATAATTCCGAACGATATTCTTCTAGTTGGGGTAATTGTAATTTCGTTGAAATCAATTTCTTTCCAAATTTAATCTGAGATGTCTTCCATCATATTTCTCTTAGTCCACTAATACACCTCTGACAGAAAGTATATTTTTTATATCCTTTATCTTTTTAATATTCAGCAATTCATGAAGAGTAAACTTTACTTCAAATTTTGTTTCCAGTTCTTCGAACAAAACTAATCCGCGAAATGAATCCCAATTTTCAATAGTTTCAGGCGTTGATTCATCATCAATGTCTGTAACTTGCTCCTCCATGACATTTGCTATTATATCCAAAAGATTACTGGACATTGTATCATTCCTTTCGTACTACTATTTGAGAACATTGGTCGAATCTATGATTCTAATCGTATCTAAATCTCGTCTTAATGTTTTGTTAGAGTCATGAAACTTGCATGGTTTCTTTTTCTAATAGTTTGTGAGATTATCTGATAGTATCTGTCTTACTACCGCCGATTAGCATCATTCCCTTTATTACAATTAACGTACGGCGAAACATCAAAGTATCTGCGGTTCTCTAATGACCACAAACCATTTTGTTAGGTCTCTAGAGGCATAATAAATTTCTGTACATGAAATATGATACGGAATAATTTTAGCACTAGGAGTAGTACGAGTACTAGGCTCATCATAAGCTTGTTTCATGCCAATGCATCCTCAATCGATACTTTCAAGTCCTTGTCTTTGAAAAGCTTGAGCACCTTCTCTTGATCCCTTTCGGGGATGTAAATAACAACTTTCTTTTTTCCCATTGTCGAGAGCCTTAAGATAAGCTGCACTTTATCTCCAACGTACCAACTGATGCTGACACTTTGGCTGTTTGACTGCTAGTATAATCCCTATATTTCTCAACTAAATGAATTGCTTCATATACTAGGTTAGCATTTGATACCAATTCCATCTTCATGTTTAGTGCTTGCATCTTGACACCT
>JAATVR010000073.1 GCA_014523665.1 Nitrososphaerales archaeon TH526 | reverse complement strand
TTCACTTTACTTTTACAAAGCTAACCCAGAGGCATCACCACGAGATGTGGAGAAGGCATTGAAAATCAAGGGCGGATTAGACATCATTCTCGACACGGCTGCTAGTTAGCTACAGCAAATACAGAATTACTGAGAATATAGCCGTCACACTATTATAACAAACCGAAGGACCAGGTTCTTGTGAGAATCCTTGAGGTAGTGCATGCTAATGAACGTAGTTTTTGTCCACTTCATGAAGTGCAGGGGCTACAAGTACTGATTAATTCGGTGGCTCGCATGGCTCATAGACTTTTGGTTTGACCCATTGGCCCGGATAGAGCCATCGCCTCAAAAGGCGACTTAATAGAGGCAGCAAAAGATATGTAAGCGAAACTACTAGTATCGCAGTAAAAACAATGCTGGAAGCTATTAGCGACCACTCACCCAATAAGTGACCAAGAATAGATCGTGACAATAAGCTAATTGTATAAGCTGCAAGAAATACAACAATGGACATCTTCCACCTAGGCGGTGGCAGGACTGGTTTTAAATCAGGTAGCACAAACCACGTTTCTAGACCAGTGGCTGTTTCATAATATCTTGTAGAATATTTATTCGCCTCTTGCAGTAGTCTTTGAACATCTGGAGAATTATCCCAAATATCCATTGAGGCCTTATCAGTGAAGCGGCGGATAATGTACCGTCTGTTAGAATTTGTACCGCCAGGCAATACAACGGTTGTTCCGAGATATCCCAGAGCCTTTCTCTCAAATTCTAAAAAACGCTTAAGCCAATCATCATAATCCTTTTCGTATCCGGGTTTTATACTCCTGCTAATCAAGGAAATAACCGTTTTTGATTTAGTCTCTGTACTCACGGTGACCTATTGATATCATTTTTCGTATATAATCTTCCACTAATAGACTAGAGAATGTATTATAGCCTGAGACCGAGGAAGAGGTGTCGCCAATTACCCACCAGAGAATACGCTCAAAATATACAAAAGATTTAAGACAATTTAACTTATTTCAGTTGACCATCTCTAGTGGTCCTAGAATAGTATTTGTATGTCTCAACTGGCCCGACTAATTCCTTAGTCTCTTGTGGAGCTTTATGATCTTTTAACATATGCATGCCAACTTTCAAGTAACGCGGAAATCGCTGGTTCTACTAATTGATCATATTCTGTTATCGTATTATTTAGGGCAGCCACGAAGAAATTTCCTAATATTCAAATAAAATTGGATTCTGGATCTTCTGTGCGGATTCGGTATCTATAGAAGCTGCCACAATGATTAGAATATACACGGGACCTAAATTTGTGTCAAATTTGGTTCACAAACAACTTCCCCCACTTCTGTTTCTCTTCCTATGAAAAACTACCATCAGGTTGTATGGTTGCCAATGAAGTCCAAAATATAGAAATCTTCATACATCCCTTTCTTCTTCCATACTGCATTAGATATTACTGCTCTCAATGACTCTTGACAGGATGAGAAAAAAGAAAACCGACTAAAAGTTCCGATATCTGCTGCTATGGTATATGAAATTATACACTGAATTTCTAATGAGATCTATTTCCAGAGCCACATTAGAAAAGTACCATTACCGCTACTATCTACACGGTTCTTGTATATTGCCAATGAATTACTTAGAAAAGAAAGATCTCCAGTCGCTCCATCATCAAAGATTGCCGCTCCCCTACCTTCGGATGTCCCATCTTGATTGTAATTTGTAAATGCGTCATAACTATACATTGCAGTGTCTTCATTTTCAGCTACGAGCTTTGTATCTCCTTGAAGGAATGCAGTATCATTATCTCTAAATGTCCTTGTAAAATTCACTTCAGCACTGATACTTAAATTCCCATTTAGTATTCCTTGACCAGTAAAGTTTCCTGCAATACTCTCGTTCGATGGTTGAGGCCTACCCAAATTAGCTTTATAGTTCTGTACATAAAATGGAGCTCCTAACTGTACAGTCTCAGCTAAACTACTTGAGTCATTGGTACTGGAGCTAGCGCGACCTTCATGCGTAACGTAAGTAAGGGATAGAATTAAGGTAACTATAGATACGAATACAAAAACCTTGATAATAGAATATTCATATCTCATATTCGAGGTAATGTTAAAAACAGATTCACGCAAGTTAATAAGCTTTTCTTGAACAAGTTACAATGTCTGAGCTGTTCGAGTCAAATTCACTAATCTGCCTTGATTTTTTATGAGCTTCCAGGAGATAAAAAGTCATCATTATATTCGTCGGATTGTTTCGATCTTTTAGATTCAGTTTTGAAATCACTATAAAGGTTTTGAAATCACTATAAAGTCTTGTAAAACCCCCTTGGGCAGCCCATTCTAATTTTTTACATTTTATGTAGGCCCATTTCATATACAGACATAAAGTTGTACTCAATTCAAGAACAAAGAGACCAATTGTCTAATTTTACGTGTACATTGAGGCTGAAACACGAGGCAACAGTAGCCTCTTGGCCTAGTGCGTTTTTGAATCTGGGACAGACATTGAGGAACAACTAAGAGAGTTCATAGGAAGAGCTCATCATGATTCGCAGGGGCACAAGATAATCTATTCAGGTTCCTAGAACATAGATGAATTATAAAAGTAAGATTTCGGAGCCAACTATCCCAAACTATTACAAGGCTACCAGACTAAATCTTATCTGTTTGATTATGAAATTCTGGCATACACTATTGGGTCTCTGCAGAGCCATACTGTACTAATCCTTTGGGTAAAAAGTCAAATTTGGTGCGAATTACACCAAACCCAGACCACTGATTTTCTATCTACCTATGAATAAATGGGACCAAAAAATATGTCAATTATGGTTCACAAACCACTGTCCCCACTTACTCAGTGGATTCATATACATTAGTAAAGCTTACTCAGATGTACAAAGGTTGTCAAGGAGGGTAACAGATGCCAACTAAGCTAACGACTACTATTAGCAAGATTCAGACAGTTTCAAACCCAACCACGCTGAGGTAAAGAGTCCTGAAGATACAATATTAATCTTTTAGCTGTTATTTCTTAATACAATTTATTTTTGTTTACTATAAGAATTACTCCAACAATTATGACTATTGTCGCAACAATTATTCTGAGATTAATATTTTCATCAAGTATTATCCATCCTAAAAAAACTGCTATCACTGGACTTACATACGCAAAGGTATTAGCCAAGGTGGCAGTGGTGTTTCTTAGAATCCAAAAGAACCCTAGCCATCCCATAGTGCCTATTAGTATAAGATATAAGAGAGAAAGTATGGATGAAGTAGAAATTCTTGATACATCCAGCGTATTAAATCCAATAATCATTCCAATGCCAAGTAAGAATAATCCACCTACAAATAACATCATTCCAGTTGAAACTAAAATATCATTTGGTAAATCTGCTCTGTGAGAATATAATGAACCAATAGCCCAACTAATCGCAGCTATCAACAAAATAGATATACCAAGAAAGTTATTTTTATTATTGGTATGAGCTGAGGAGTTAGTTTGATCTCCAAACAACACATCTTCAAATGACGGATATATGAGTATAACAAGCCCTATTGATCCTGCTACTATTCCTAAAAGAGTATATTTATTTAGATTTAAATTATAATAAAACTTACCAATCACTAATACCCATATAGGAACAGTTGAGAACAATAATGCAGTAATATCGGAAGAAAGATATTGTTCACCATATGCTAATAATCCTTGTCCAGCAACTATCAGAGTAATTCCAATTATTATTGCATCTTTCCATTGTCTTCTTGAACTTATTAATTGTAATAGATTTGGATTTGGATTTGGATTCTTTTTTTGTTGTTGTTGTTTTATTGATGTCTGGATTTTTTTTGTTTTCTGTATTCTTTTCTTATTATCAAATATTTCAAGTGAATATATTTTATATATAAAAAATAGCATTAAACCTGAAATTGTGTATCGAATTCCTGACATTAGTAAAGGAGGAATCGTATCAATCGAAATTTTTATTGCAAGATATGTAGACGCAATAATAATCCATGTGAATATCAGTACTAGCCATATCTTGTTATCCAATTAAATGTAACAATAGATATACAGAAGATTCTGTAAACTTATCGTTTATTCATCTTTTTCTTTTTGAAATAATAGACGTCTGGGAAAACCAGTCGAAGCTGATGAAGTATTTGATAGGGCATTGGCTATAGATCCACACAATGCTGACACATTGCAAGGCAAAAGGGAGGCTTCAAGTCAAGACCGCCATTGCGGCTCATCAGCCCCATAAGGCATAAGACTCGCATCATTTGGTAGAACCAGATTGCTGAAATCAAGAGGTGGGGCAAGAAAGGATAATTTCCCGAAAACTGAATCAATTGATGTCATTTTAACCGGATAGGTATCATTCGCCGGTATAGATGTCTGTGCGGCAGTGTCAAGAAAGCCCAGCTCCTGTACCCACATCTCACTGCGCGCTAGTGAGATCTTTACGTGGTATGATCCACCTTCAATCGATCGACGCAGCAACGCTGCCATCATACCAGCAGCCGCGAAATAGCTAGCCATGAGATCCCCCACGTAGAAAACAGGCGAGAATCTGGGTTTATCGGGCTCTCCCTCCTTCGCAGCAAAACCAGTAGCCGCTTGAGCAACCTGGTCAAAGCCAGGACGTTTAGCCCAGGGGCCAGAATGACCAAATGCATTGATGTCCATACAAATTATTCCTCGCTCGCTAGATGCAGCTAGGTCAGCCGGTATCAGCCCGAAGCGAGTATTCACCCCAGGTCGATAACTGTTAGTGAAGACGTCAGCCTGAGTGACGAGCCGCTGCATCGTCTTGCTAGCCGTGCAGACGTATTTACCAACAGTTATCGACCTGGGGTGACTACCCGCTTCGGGCTGATACGGGCTGAACTAGCTGCATCTAGCGGGCGAGGTATAATTTGTATGGATATCAATGCATTTGGTCATTCTGGCCCCTGGTCTAAACGTCCTGGCTTTGACCAGGTTGCTCAAGCCGCTATTGGTTTTGCTGCGAAGGAGGGAGAGCCTGAAAAACCTAGATTCTCGCCTGTTTTCTACGTGGGCGATCTCATGGCTAGCTATTTCGCTGCTGCTGGTATGATGGCAGCGTTGCTACGCCGATCGATTGAAGGTGGATCATATCATGTAAAGATATCACTAGCGCGCAGCGAGATGTGGGTACAGGAGCTGGGCTTTCTTGATACTGCCGCACAGATATCTATACCGGCGAATGATACCTATCCGGTTAAAATGACATCAATTGATTCGGTTTATGGTAAACTATCTTTTCCTGCACCACCTCTTGTTTTCAGCAATCTGGTTCTACCGAATGATGCGAGTCTTATGCCTTATGGGGCTGATGAGCCGCAATGGCGGGACTCGATGAAGAACACTTTAGCTCAGTCGCAGTGATCACGCTAGATCCGAATGCTATAAGTAGTACTATAAGATTGAACTGCATCGTTCTTAAGCACATCGACAGTTGCAAGTTTCCTTCGAAGAATGTTCATATGAAGGAGACCATAGTTCTTGTCATATTATGATAAATAAGAAAATATGAACACTCACTCACTAATACCTCCATTAACGAGTAATCAACGTGATGTGAAATGCATATATGTTGCATTCCTTTACTAGGTCTAGAATCCTGTTTTTGCACCAATTTCGGAATGGATACCGTCGAACCCACGTACTCCAGGGTTCCGAATCCCACCGAACCCGCCAACCTTGGATTATATACACTAGTGGATTGGGGCCCACCGAACCCGCCAACCTTGGATTATATACACTAGTGTATTGGAGCCCACCGAACCCGTCATCCGCTTTAGCTTCTAAATAACTATTTAACTAATCAACTGTGAATGATGTACGGCGAAATAAACTTTAAAATGCATTCGGCCATATCTTTCGCAAACTTTTCACGTTCAGCCTCATTCTCTCGTAATTCGTAATTAACCTCACACTGAATTGCTTCCACTCTTCGATTGACACTGCATCCACCGTATCTTCTTACCGTAGTACCTCCGTCCAGCGACGGTAACTCAGGGTCATTCATTGTTGATGGTACAGTACTGTAACCTCTTTCTTGCAATAATTTTACTAAACCATTATCGTCCCATAATGCATTAGGATTACGTTCCAACAATCCACAGATAGTGGATCCAGTAGGGTTTGTACTGTCAGTTCCAAAATAGATGTCGGCATCCGTTTCCCCCGTACCGTGAAAATCAAAAAGAAAGCATAAACCTTGATTACTCTGGTTATGCATTTTTTTTATTATTTTTTTGATTCCGTTATGGTATTCATCATAAAGATGTTCGGCCAAATGA
>JAATVR010000674.1 GCA_014523665.1 Nitrososphaerales archaeon TH526 | reverse complement strand
CCGATAATAATCAGCTGATAACTAATTTTCTGGTATTATTATTTTAAGTTAAGTTACCCGGGACAAGATCTTCTTTTGCAACATCGGGTAATTCAGCCGGATTCGATGGTCTTTCTGCTACCTTAACATGTTTGGTTGCCAAAATGTCCAGATATTCACCATTGGCCGAACCTGGATGGTGATTCCTAGGTTAGGTCAGTAATTGGTTCAGGTTTTGGATTGGGCATTTCGTGTATGAAAAAACCACTGGTTAAATAGCATGGCATTCACATCGGAAAACGAACAAGGTGATCATTCCACGTAGTAATCCAGCGCTTTTCAAAGATCCACGAGGAAATCTGTTCAATATGACTTGAACCCCTATGCGTTGATCACATAGTCTCCAATTTTAGACCACCAAGTCAGTCCAATTACTTTCGAGTAGGATTGATTCTGTTTCATGGTTTTATTGGACTATTGACTTAACAAGATAAATTATTGCTGCTCGTAAGCCTCCGAAGATATTGACTAGAAAATGTACGGAGTGCCGTGATGGAATGATGGAGGGCGAACTTCAAGCCATTCCAAATGAAATACTGTTATCATCATATCAAAAAATAGTTCCGGTTAATTATATGCCTGAAATCATGAAGAAACACCATTTCTACAAATCTAGTGACAGAGGGAATGTATAGAACATAGCGATAATTATAATCAGATGTGGGCTTTGGGATGCGAAGATGCACTCCATACAGAAGAAGAATGCGGCGACATAATGAATAATCCAGTAGAGATAGAAGACTTCGAAGCAGTAAAAAACGAGAATGATCACGCCTGTTATGATGCTGGAAAAGAAGACGGGGAAGCTGGTAAACCTTTCAATAGAGATCTAGTGGATGTAGCGAATTCGATGGTGTTGGCGATGGTTATAGAGGGAGATACCAATTTGGCTGTGAAACTCACACTACACAAGCCAGTTGCGAATTATTAATTGAAGGACATGAACTTTATTGTCCTGATCATCCAGATATTGCAGCACGTGTGGGATTCTTAGTGCAGTGCAATCCGGGTAACACTTGATGATACTCCTTAAAGATTATTTTGAAAAAGAAAGACTAGATTCATTCTTCACCTAATACAGACTCATTTTCATTTACTATTTCCATTTGTATTTTCCACCTCTTCTCATACAATTTGATTTCTTGAAGCTGACCCCTTTCTTGAAATTAGTACCTGAGAAATCGGCTTTTTCTGTAAATTGGGCTTCGGCGAAAATTGGTGTTTCTATGAATTGAAATCTGGAGAAATCAGCTATCAAAAATTGAGCTCCCCAGAAATTAGCTTCTTTTAAAAATTGAGCTCCCCAGAAATTAGCTTCTTTCATGAATATAACATCGGAGAGATCAGCTTTTTCTGTAAATTGTACATCGTTGAAACCAGCTTCTTCTTCAAATTTAGCTCTAGAGAAATCAGCTTCTTTTAAAAATTGAGCTCCCCAGAAACTGGCTTCTTTCATGAATTTAGTTCCGGAGAAATCAGCTTTTTCTGTAAATTTGGATTTAGAGAGACTAATCTTTGCTCCAAATTTAGCTCCGGAGAAATCGGCATATTCCGCAAACTGAACATCGTGCAAAAAAGCTCCCCCAACGAAGACGCTGTCCGAAAAATTAACTGGGCTATTAAATCGTCTTCTTATTACTGAGAATTTTGGCAAATGGTACGCATAACAATCTAACGGTTCATTGTCAGATAGGTTTTGATCTATCTTTTTAGTCAATTTTCTACGTACGTTCCGTTCATTTTCTTCTCTATTTACTGGATCCGTAAGATAATTCTCGTCATGAAATATGCAGAAGCCACTCTCGAGAATATCTTCTTCTTCAATCTTACATTCATACTGTACGTAATCTTGAATCTTTTTGTCATAGTATGGAAATTCGAATCGGCAGCGTTTCATTGTATTTCAGTTAAGTTAATCTAGTAAAAAAGTAAATTCAATATGGTTGCGTGGGCTTTCAAGTATATGTGGTAGCATATCTACTACATCTATTGATATCTTACTTTTTATCAAGCCGATCTGACTTTTCATTCAAGAGTTTGTAGTGCATTTCAGTTATCTTTCCGTCCGCATATGCATCTCTTATATCATTCTTAATCGTGCTTATAGCTTCTGTATCTGGGTCAGTGAGTGATTCAATTCCGTTCTTAAAGATCTTTTGATAAGCATTGGATATCTCATTTTTCAGATTAGTGTAATGTTCATTGCTTAGCTTTCCATTGTTGTACGCATCTATTATGTCATGTCTTATTTTGTCGACAGTTTCCAGATCTTGTTCCGTGACTGATCCAATTCTTTTCTTGAAGATGTCTTGATATGCTGTAGAAACTTCATTTTTTAAGTGTGTGTATTGCTCATTGCTTATCTGTCCCGCGGCATAAGAGTCTGAGATATCTTTGTTTAATCTGTTCGATTGATCAGTTTCATTCTTGTCCAATTTACGATCAGCATATATGAGATCCATTTGTTGATGAAATGAATTTAATCTAGAAGTCTGCTTCTTTGATTTAAACCAGCCAACAGTGGCGGGGATAAGCAATGACCCGACGATGCGGCAACAATAACAGTGATTAATGAAGCCGTAAATTCTGTCGAAACTGGCGGGGGAAGAGCTCTGAAGTATGCAGTAAAACTACCAAACTGAGTAACATTAAGCGTTGCTGCCGGATCACTTGATTTATAACCAAAAAAATCCATCACGGAATCTAAAGGATTATCATCGGTAGATACCTTGATAGTTCTTGTCGAATTATTATTCAAATTCTCAACCCAATTGATAAACTCGAAGCCTTTATTCGGTCTAGCAACGCATTCTGTGCCAGAAGTCATATAGAAAGATTGGTTTATTGGAGAATTCAAGCTATTATCGCATACTATACCACCCGAATTATATGGTTTAATATCAAATCTGATCCTTGCCACTAATTCATCAATTTCACCATCGATAAGCGAGATAGTATTAGAAATAGGGTTGGCTACATAGATGGTATTCGCATCATCACTAATAGCTATAGCAATGGGTCTTTCACCGACAGGTATATCTTTTATCTTAGTATTATTTTCTCCCGAGATTACGGAAACAGTGTTAGAATCAATGTTAGAATCAGAAGGATACGTGTTGGCTACATAGATGGTATTTGAAAGAGGATGAATAGATATAGCATATCTCCGTAATCATTAATGGCCATCGCCATTGGACTTCCCCCAACTGGTATATCTTTTACCTTAGTATTATTTTCTGTG
Source organism: Nitrososphaerales archaeon TH526 (assembly GCA_014523665.1). GTDB lineage: Archaea > Thermoproteota > Nitrososphaeria > Nitrososphaerales > Nitrososphaeraceae > TH5896. The sequence goes on along the minus strand of JAATVR010000674.1, from coordinate 1,297 downwards.
GATATTACTGAAATAGTGTTAGAATCAGAGTTGGCTACGTATAAGGTGCCTGGGGGAAAGGAGTTAATAGCTATATAATTAGGTGAAGTTCCTACAGCAATTCCTGGAGTATCAGTGGGATTTATTTGGTTTACTATTTCTCCTAATGTCTGATTATGCAATGTCTGTGCGGCTATATCGTTTGGCAAAATGAGGGGGATAGCTCGGATTCTGGCTGATTTTCGAAGATAGAGTACGAAGGAGTTTATATGAACAAAAATTTTTCTTTTCGACTTTTTAAGCGAGCCATTTCTGTACGACTTTTCTTCAAAAATTCTCTATATATAGTCACTTCAGAAGTGAGCAGCATCTTAAGTCAGTGTAGTGTCGTTTTGGCATTACCAAACTGTTATCACCTACGGAAAAAATAGCTTAAGGTCAACCTTAAAAAAGGATAAGATCAATTGCCTATTATGTCCCATAATAGAGCTCCTAGGACACAGAGAGCCCTAGTTCTTCAAGGCGGTGGTACACTTGGAGCATATGAAGCAGGTGTACTTGAGGTATTATGTAAGAAGCTCCATGAGGAGGATAAAGAAAATAAAAGAGAGGACAGCTTGTTATTTGATATTGTTGCAGGAACATCGATAGGCGCAACGAATGCTGCAATATTAGTAAGGCAATTTTTGGAAACTCGGAGCTGGGTAAAGGCAGTAGATAAACTAAAGAAGTTTTGGACATACCAGTTATCCATAAAGAACTTGGATATTAGTGAACTAAGTAAGCCTTGGTATGAAGAATGGATGAAAAGAACTGAAACAGCTGCTTCCCAAGAGGCCGCAAGAAGATACTATTCAGTTAAAAAATTGCTTCTTAATCAGGTGCGAAATAACATGTATTACCAGTGCAATCCCTTTATTGATGATAAAAGATTTTTTGATAATTTATACCAGTCTAAAGGCCCAAACGATGATCTTCAAGATTGCAAAGATCCAAATTGCAAAAAACCAAACTTCGTGCACAACGTATACAGCAGTATGCTAAATTTCCAATTGCAACAGAATTCCATGATAAAGCCCAAGGACAACGACAACCACGACTCCTTGTATTTAGTGTGGATGTAGCTGAAGGTGTGACAGTAGCGTTTGATAGTTATCCTAAAGCAGATGGTTCAAGAAAGTCTGAGTATTGTAATCACGTGATTAACTACAATGATGGTATAACTATCGACCATCTTATGGCTAGTAACACGCTACCAGAATTCTACCACTATGCGCGAGTGCCAACTATTGAACAAGAGATGGGAGATATAAGGTGT
>JAATVR010000673.1 GCA_014523665.1 Nitrososphaerales archaeon TH526 | reverse complement strand
TATCTAATTCATTCCATGGAAGGGTCGTCTAAAGATTGGAAAAAATTTGCAGACCGAGATCGAATAGCTGCTTCAAATTTCTCTAGGGCAGCAACAGAATGCGGCGTAAAAAGAATAATTTACTTGGGGGGTCTGGTTCACGAAAACGAAGAACAGTCAGAGAAGTTGTCTGAACATATGCGAAGTAGGTGGGAAGTTGGTCAAATACTAAAAAAATCAGCTGCGAAGGTTACCATTTTTCGAGCTGCTATAATACTTGGTCAGGGAGGCGGCTCTTTTCAAATGCTTCAGTATCTTGTTGAGAGACTTCCAGCAATGGTGTGTCCTAAATGGGTTTTGACGAAGTCACAGCCCATCGCATTAGATGATGTTATCACGTACCTAATTAAAGCAATTGACTTCAAAGATACTGAAGGTAAGTCATTTGATCTAGGTGGGCCGGATATAATGTCATATGTTGACATGATGAGACGTTATGGAAAAATTCTAGACAAGTCCATAAAGATATTAATTATTCCTTTCCTTACGCCAAGACTGTCTTCCTACTGGATAGATCTGATCACTCCAGTCAAGGCATCTTTGGCCAGACCATTAGTGGAAAGTCTCAAACACGAAGCAATAGTACGAGATGATTCGATTAAACATATTATTCCATTAAAGCTAAGAAAATTTGAAGAAGCAATAGATTTAGCAAGGAGTGAAGAGAAATTACAAAAGAACTGCGTTACCAGGAATGAAGAGTATGTTACTCATACCACAAGTAACAAAATTCTGATTATCTCGTTGGTATTGTTGGCATTGGTCGGATTTACTTATTATGTGTTAGATGCAAGACCCGAAATATTGAACGTGAATTGGCTTATTTTAAGTGGATTGTGGTATATTGGTATTATATTTTCAATATTTTTTGTCCGCAATGGAGCAAGGTTGGGAGCTATAACGGCAGGAGTTATTGGATGGATTACCCTAGCATTCTGGCTAATTGATAATATATACACAATATCAGGGGATTCTCTCCTCGCAAGTTCACCTGATTTGACAATGACTATCAGAAATTTTGTTGGAGCAGCTGTAGCAGGAATGGTTGTTGTGTCCTCACATAACGTATTCCATAAAATACGAATTTATGGCTTGTAACGAATCCCAATAGTGATGTAGAATTGTATAATACTATCTCTTTGAGTTGGATCGATTTGCGGATCAGTGCGTCACTAGTGAATCAATTTGGCACTATGAATGGTATTTGCCCATCATCTTAAATAGCAATGTCTTTCATTATTCTTGATAATTGGTATACATACGTAGAAAAAAAGTAAAAGGCATTGACTATGCATACTTGGTAAAGAGTATATGGGATCATACGAATAGGACATCAAGGCAGGAGACGGTAAAATACCTTGGCAAGTTGTCCCGGGTTACACAAGAAATGGTTCCCATAGAATACCGAAATGATCCGGCTATAATTTCATTCATAACCAGATATAGCACTGTCAATGTGAAGAAGAATGACTCTCTAACCAAAAAATTAAGCCTGGATTTATTTAAGATGCTTTCTGCAGGTGATCTGCAGAGTTTAGTCAAAATTTATGATAAGTATGCCAGTCTTTTCGGGATGATTCAATTTTATGACAATCTACTGAAACCGGTAATGTACAATATTGGTCATCAATGGGCAGAAGGAAAACTCGATGTTGCAACAGAGCATGTATGCGTTAATACAGCCAATGCTTTAGTAAAAACAATAGACGAAAGACGATTAAATCGCGTTACTACTCATCAGAAAAGGGGAACGATCTTTGTTTGTACTCCAAATGGAGAACAGCATAATTTAGCTTGCCATATTATAGAATCAGTTTTACTATCTAAGGGGTATAAAGTTTATAATGCCTCACCTTCATTACCAGCGGATTCCGTAATTAATTCATTGAAGAATTTCACACCTGATGCTATATTAATCTCTATCACATTGACAGATCACCTACAAACCACAAGGAATCTAATCAGAAAAATTAGAACCCATCTTCCTTACCTGCCAATATTCCTCGGTGGAATAGCCATAAATCATCCAAATAAGACATCTGAATATAATACAGCCTATACTTATGTCATTAGGAACGTGGTACTTGCAGATGCAATAAAATTAATAAGGTCAACAATCTTACAAATTCAAAAAATATGATTCCGCATAGGAAGTACCCTCCGACGTAGCAATGTGCTTTATTACTATAACGAAGAGAACCTGCCAGTATTGCTGGTAAGAAATATGGGGGGCATACAAATAATGAACAAGCTGACGTAGGCACCTCATAGGAACAGGGCATTTACCATTTGCCTAGAGGTGCTTCTTTATCAAAAGTGATTAACTCACTTTGCACTATAATTAAAAGGAGACTGGGATAGACCGAAATCGGTAAAGGAATTTTTGGTACTCGAAGAATCTTGCAGTATGATTTGAATACCAACTTTTTCCTTGTGACAATTTACCATTTCGTTAATATTCAAATATTCTGCATCATAGACTGATACTGTCAAGAATTTCATAGGCGCAATTACATTTGTATCATCATAAGCATGACGGCTACAATAAGCCTAATAGTCATTCATTCTTCGAACCTATCATTGTACCTGAAAGGTATTTTTGACTCCTGTAATGATAATTGCAAAGGCCGAAATCGGGGAGGATATTCAGATAGTTTGAGCTTAAGCATTTAGCAATGTTTCACGTTTGGAACACTCGCCCATATTTTCACTAAATTAAACGGAACCAGTTCCCAAATCGTGTATTAACGGGAGATTTTGTCGATGTCGACAAATCAGATAATCCATTACTTCGTAGCCTTCCATTTTTTTTTATAATAGTGAAAGCATTC
>JAATVR010000672.1 GCA_014523665.1 Nitrososphaerales archaeon TH526 | reverse complement strand
TTTATCAACCAAAATTCCTGTAATATTAAATTCTTTGCCTGGTTCCACTATGGGCCAGGGTTGAATAGTAAGTGTCGAGAATTCTGGCGCATGTTTTATTTTGAGCTCAGCTGTTGCATTTCCAAACGAAGTACTGTTCTTTAGAAATTTTGTTTCTGACATATTTTCTTGACTTTTCATCTGTGTTTGGTTGGTAGTTTCATTTTGCTGTTGGGCATTAGAAGAATCAACTATGCTGTAATACGATTGGATTACTAAAAGTGATAATCCCAGTGTAGCGAACATCCACAGAAGCTGCCTGCTATTTTTCATTTATTATTATCTGATTCTGGAAATGTAACATACTATTTAATTATAGCATATTCAATTCTGTTTTACTAGCTGGAGTAACAAAGTTGTTCTTATCTAGTGGCATAATCTGCTCAGCGCATAGTCGAAGAGCGATATACATTCATATTGGTCGCATTTTATGTTCTATTCTATTCTGGAAAGTTATAATAATGGTTAAATACTTTTTTGAATAGTCGTAAACGAAATGGTGCTCGGAACATTACTGTGGATAATAGTTATCATAATTGTAATTATCGTCATTGTAGCTCTACTCAAGTTTCTATTTCAATTGTTCTTTGTAATACCGGTTGGAACAGATTATTCAACCGATCTTCAGTATGCTAAAGAAATTCTACTGCCGATCAACTAGATAATATTGTGTTTGATAGCGCAGTATTTGTGATAATAATGTCGTGGCCGTCCGCTGCTTACAACTGCATGATCACGTGTGATCTGTCCACGACAGGAAAAGCATTTTTAGCCCACATGTACTAATGAACCGACCAACTTAGATCTGTTCCATCGGGTTTGGCAGGCTTTATATCCGCAGATTTCATGATGAATTAGTCGATATATACCAGCAGACTTAAGCGTGGCTAATTAACTATATGATGAGATCTGATAGAATTGTATATCATAATAATGGTAGACAAGATGATAGGGTTCCGACACTAGATGAGTATTCAATTAATTCTAATTTACTAACTGGCTCATTGGCCCAGGATAGCCTGGTAGATCTGGATGATGAGTTACGACGTGTCTTTCGTATCCATCAACTGAGTCGAAGTCATTTCTGGTTACAATAATAACATTTTGGCGGAAAGCTGCTCATGTTTTAATGTCCGTCCCAATATATCTAACCGTTATGATAGGTCGCGAGCTTCGTCGTGTTTACAAGTCGGTTCATATATACTAAATGCATTTACTCTAGCTTTCCCTGTATCAATGGCTTTATTGGAGCTAGAGTTTAGACTTCCATTATGGAACAACTATCGCACAATATCAAATATACACCAAATTAGAAATCATTTATCAGATGAGTTGATAATACTGATGTCCAAAGGGTTCTTAAGCTAAATGACTACGGTGATTTCAGCGATGGATTAGAGGATTTGCATAACCGAGTGCATGGGTATGTCGGCGGACTCTGCGGTGACATGTCTCATGTGCCTTTCGCAGCGTTTGATCCTATTTTTTGGGCTCATCATTGCATGATCGATAGACTATTCTACCTTTGGCAATTAGACACGAAGCATACTATTCCGGTGTCGCTCTACAATACTGTCCTGCGGCCATTTGAGCTAACGATAGAGCATGTCCTCAATACTTACCAGCTAGGTTATGATTATGCAAGTGCGAGGGGAGAAACATGAGTAAGACAGATCACAACAAAGTATATGTTTCGCCGAAAATAGTTTTTGATACAAAAAAGCTTGAAAGAGAGTATTACAGAGCTGATATTGAGATCCATGGTGTGGATCACTCAGGACAGTCCTATGAAGGAAGAGTATTTCTGAATAATCCTAAAGCGAATCAGAAAACTCTTAAGAATGAAAGAAACAACTATGCAGGATCATATTACATATTTGGCCATGGAGGTTGTTATGGAGATGTGGGACATTGTGACTACGAACCAGAGAAAAGGCTGTACGATCTAAGACTAGGTTCAGACATTAGGCCACAGTACAAACGTATAATTGTTACTGACTTGCTTAAAAAGCTAGGAAGAAAGACGAACCAATTTACTATCACCATTGTTCCAGTTCTCTTCGCAGAATCGCAGAAAAAAAGTATACCGAAGAAAGATATCATAAAATTCGACAAGATTGGTATAATAACCTACGACTAATTTAGCCAAGAATAATAGGCTTCACTTACCTTATATAGTAATCAGGATCGTATATAGAATG
>JAATVR010000671.1 GCA_014523665.1 Nitrososphaerales archaeon TH526 | reverse complement strand
TATGATCGCAAAAACCATTTTAAGTCTCTCTTTTGACACTTTAGATGACATTCTAGTACCAAAAATGCCACCTAGTATACCGCCGCCTATAAAAAGCAGCGATATCAGCCAATTTATCTCCCCGCTTAAAGAATATCGAGTTGCAGTTAAAAAACCAAAGGAACTCACTGAAATTAAGGAAGTACCTACAGCGTCAGTTATAGTAAGTCCCGATATAGTATGCATCAAAGCAGGTACTATAATAAAATCCTCCTCCTATTCCAAAATATCCAGCTCCTACTCCGACACCAAACAGGATCTTATAACGGATTTACTCTACTATCGCATATTTAATACTACCTTTAACTATATCAGATTTACAATTTCATATAGATGTGTTCATAGCTAACTATCCTCAGCGAGGAGTTGGTATCAGATATTAGTATTCCCCTGGAGATATTCCTTTTAATTGGACAAGCTGAATATTTTACCAATTATTCTAGATGCCTTGATTAAAATCCTCATCCATTTGCCGCAGCTGCTGCCAGCTCAGCTGCTACTGAATCGGCGCTCTGCGCAATAAGAAATGATAGACCGCCACCAGGAAGGAATTCCTCCATTCTTTGCGTTAGCTCCGCTTTTGCTTCCTCCGTCAGAGTTGAATTATCTCCTGAGAGCTCCCTTAATACATCTATGTAAGTAAATAGATATCTTTCCTGGGAATCGATAAGCTCTATTGAACCAGACTCTCCATGGCCTGGATATATTGTAGTGATATTGGCAAGCAAATCTCGAGCTCGCTCAAGGTTTCTCAGCCAGTCAAGGATATGGTCATCTGCTATGTATGGATGATGTCCATTAAAGACAAGGTCACCTACAAATGCAACATTAGGCTCATTTTCCAAAATCCATATGGAATTTGCATCTGAATCTCCACCGGGGCCAAGATCGTGAACTCTATAAGTCATACCATCAAAAGTGACCGCCTCCTCGTCTTTCACATTCTGGTTAGGATAGGTCCATTTGCTAATCCATTCTTCCTTAAAAATAGGCGTCCACTGACTGCGCTTTGCTTCTTCCGTAGCATTCATTATTTTTTCTACCGACTGTAATGAGATAATAGGAATGTGCATTGGTGTTGATGATGATGATGTGTTAGGTGATACTAGATATGTCACGCCAGCAACGTGATCTGGATGCGGATGAGTAAGTAGAACAGCTAGAAGAGGCTTGTTAATAGAATCCAATTCCGCCTTTAGTGCCTTGCTTTCGCTGGCTGTAAGTGCTGAGTCAATGGCCACTACGCCATTAGCAGTTTCAACAAGATAACCATTAACGAAGATACCCTTTTCACCAGACATATGAGGGTGGATCTTTGGAAATAAACCCATTCCGTGGTCTTCATTTTCAGATAGATTATTGGTTGACGATGTTAACGATGATGTAACATTGTCCATAGACAGGCCATTATCCATCAATATTTTGCTAGCGCTCACAGATTGACAAGAGACCATTTGTGAAGTCGCTACTGCCAGCAAAATTGAAAACAATGTTAGAGAAACATAATTTTGCAGACTCGAGTGCTGTCGTTGTTTAGTTGACTTCGTAATCTTACAAGCAAACCTACACCAGAGATCATTATCCCTATTGCTAATTGTCATTTCAAATCGATCTCATACTTATAGTAGCTATACTATAGAAAGTATTTAAATTGGTAAGTGACGATATGGTTAGCAAGTGAAGTCTTGGTAAGTTGCAGCCCGGAGAGATAATGTATAGCGTGGAAGGTATGAAAAATTGTCCTCTAGATATCACCTCTAGGCTCATTGGAAAAAAATTTACTGTTTTAATATTGCGCAACATGATGAGCAATCAGACCAGGTTCAACCAATTTATTGAATCTATAGAAGGAATAAATCCAAAGACCCTCTCCACACGACTCAAGGAGATGGAAAAGAACGGATTGATACGCAGAAAGATCTATCATGAAACGCCAATCAGAATAGAATATTACCTGACTGAAAAGGGCATTGAGCTTAAATCTATTCTTGATCAGATGGTTATCTTCTCTACTAGGTACTGCGCAAATGATGTTTTCAAGGATGGGAAGCCTAGAACTTATAATGAAATATCAAAAATACTATCATAATGAATTCGATTGAATATATATATAGACTGGCCAGACTACGGCTGGTTTAGTAATGTGAATCTGACAGATATTGCATATTGCTAAAAGATTTCAGTAATTTAATAGTGACCTAGATACAGGGGGGAATCATAGTTCTGAAGACGCTCACGTATGCAAGCAATAGTATTGGGTTACCTTCTTTACTTTATTAATCCTCTATAGTAATTAATGCTTATATCTTTGTATCTTTAAATAAGATGGACATGTGACTTTTTCAGATCATACAGCATCTGTTAATGGTATTCAATTGCACTACGTAATTGGAGGTCAAGGAGATCCTGTAGTCTTGTTGCATGGATGGCCACAGACATGGTATGAATGGCGTCATGTTATACCGGCTTTGGCTAAAAATTATACCGTAATCGTACCCGATCTAAGAGGACTTAAGGAATCTTCAAAGCCAATCACAGGCTATGACGGTAAGACTACGGCAGAAGATATTCATCAACTGGTATCTAAACTAGGCTTTAACGACATATTCTTGGTTGGGCATGATTTTGGCGTACAAGTAGCTTATTCGTATGCTGCTGCTCATCCCAATGAAACTAAACGCTTGGTCATCCTTGATGTTCCTATAGCTGGTATAGGCCCTGGCGAAAATATTACAGGCTTATGGTGGGCTCAATTTCATAATGTACGAGATATTCCGGAAATGCTCGTTGCCGGACACCAAAGGGAATACCTTACTTGGTTCTATAGATACTCATGTAATCCTGCCGCAATTACGGATAAGGATATCGATGAATATGTAAGTCACTATTCTGCTCCTGGTGGAATGCGTGCAGGGTTCGAATACTATAGGGCCTTATCTGATGATATAAAACAAAATAAAGAGTACTCCATGACTAAACTTCCTATACAATAAATTCATAGGGCCAGTGGGATTTGAATATAGGTGGTAAATGGGTTCAGTTACAGTCTTTCATCCGAGCAGCTCTTTTATTTAATTTGTTAAACACCTTTTCTATGAGGGTGAAACACTATCCTTTTATCATCTTTCTCTAGCTTTGTCACAGTGTCTATTGAGGACTCCATATCAATCTCTTGGCCGACTTTTTCTTCCATATAATCTTGAAAATCTTTGAAATCATAAAGTTCAGTATAGGATCTTCCCGATTCCAGTAGGCCTATACCATATCTGTTTATAGTCCTAAAGTCTATAGGTGTCTTAAATGCGATACCTATAATATAGTCTATAAACCAAACCTCCTTATCTTCAATTATGTGAATATATTCTGCATTTGAATCTTGAGCTGTGATTTGTGGTTGGCTTATTTTCATTCCCTCAGTATTGGTCATACCCGTTCATATCTATTGTATAAACACAATCCAGCCAGTTAAATGCTCCTTGAATCCCATTCTCCGAAAATATTCTTCCAAAGTTTTTTTGCACTAGTCTATCTGGTTCGGTGGGATGCAATAGACACTGTCAAAAGACGAATATTATTCGTAAAGATTATTGATTTGATTAGGCGTTCATATCTTGTAGAAATGATAAATCTTTTTACACTAGAATTGATCATTCATATTGGTAATTGTTAAACAATCTGGCCAACAGCATTGTTCTCTCTAATTGGGCTACATGGATAGAAAAGCTTTAGAGTTATCATCTAATGTTGGGGCTTTACCTTTGCATAACTTTCAACAATGTCAAAAGAGTAACTGGAGTGGATGGCATGTAGATTTTGAAAAATACATTAAAGAATGTTATGGAGAACAGGCTTTAATCGATATGGATCTTCGTTAAGCTATGTCCATTCTCTTTATATGTATACCTCAGTTAAATTCTCAGATGTATAGATGGAGAACAAGAAGTGATGAAGTGTGCTAAGGGATACCCAGCAGCTAATGGATATCACTAACAGCTTTGGATTATGACTGGATTGTCTGGCTATAAATATTTCATATACAATACATATAACGTGTATATATCAATAATCGTTGGATTAATAATGATATTAACGACCACTACGACAAGTGTATTAGCTACTGCCAGTTGTGATGCATATGATTCGGGATACGATCATGGATGTGACGACTCAGACTTTGAAAATCCTGGTGACAGATACATAAACCAACCTGGGAATGGATCAAGTAAACAATCAGATGAATTCATGAATGGCTATGAAGATGGATTTAATGCGTGTAATGACAAAGGTTATGAGAATACCTCAAATTTCCCTGAACTAGACCAGGGAGAACGTTATGGCAGATGTGAAGAACGGAGTATAGGCTTGGTATGTGACATTGAGGAAAACAGAAAATGAATAATAAGCTAATTTTCTTAGGCTTAATTCCTGTCTTAATGCTGTTAGTACCTAATGTATCTGCCTCAATAGTAGACTATGAAGATGAACCAGAAGAGCAGGAACAATGTGAAGAGAGAACTGACTACGACTTTCTATGTGCTGGAGAACGGGGAGCAACGGGTATACCATTCTGTGATCTGTATAATAGAACAGAGAGAGTCGAGCAATTTCCTAATAATACAAATCCAAGTCATTGTTTGAGTAGGGAACACAATCCAATAGGATTCTGTCAAGAATTTGATGATCTAACTGATACCTATGAGTACTGCAGAAATGTTCCAGGGACAGAAGAATATTTTGAGTATGCAAAAACAGGAGGACCAGATGAAAGTTGCTTGTTTGATGTATATCAGATAAAGTGTCAAGCATTTCCTAACATGAATGAGACTGCCAGAGCACAATGTCCTGAAGGTTTTGCAACAAACGAAGACGATTACTGCTTCCCTTTACATAGCGATGGATGTCCTGAAGGTTATCATACTACAGAAGATGATGAGACAGGTCAATGTTATCCAACTGAAGGAGATACAGGATGTGAGGAGGAGACAGATATACTAAGCGAAGATGGAAAAAATTGTCGAACCTACAAGCTTGATTGTGATCTGAATGAAGATAATCCTCTCTGTAATGGTGAAGAAAGAACTGATGGACTAACGGTCTGCGATGAGCCTGATCATCCTGGCTACAAGTTCTGCAATGATGAAACTGATTGAAAATGATTTGTGGTAACATTTGGTAATTTGCGAGATTGCTACAGATGCATCTTCTTTAATACTATGTAAGAGGAAAAATAATAATACATGAGAGCAGCTATATTTGAAAAACAAGATCTAGATAATTTAAACGTAAAAGATGACGTACAACCACCAATGATAACAGAGCACGATGTATTAATAAAAGTAAAGGCTGCAGGTGTGAGATATCTGGTTTACTGATAAAAAATGTTTCGCTCTATAGGATCATGCCTTGCCAGATCCCAAATTCAGTTCATGTTTCATTCAATGGAAGATTCAATTGCTTGGACTTAACTGACCATCCATTCTTGATATAGAATTCCTGTGGTGGCATAAGGTCTTGAAGGATTAAATGACTTGAAGTATTCTCATGGTCATACTGCCACGCAACTGTCTTACCTTTAAATGAATAAAGCCCTCTAGGCTGTGCCAAATGTACAAGTTTATGTCTAAATATCTCAAAAATTAGATTAGTTTGATTCTCAGTGTAACCCATAAACGATTGTACATAAGTAAGTCGTCTGAGAAACAAATTCAATCTCCAATGTTAAGAAATCCTTTTTGTCAAGGGTAATACGAATTTCAAGTTGTACTTATGTACATGCATGTCGGACTCTTGAACTTGCCAAGAGATTAACCAGTCTAATTCTGAAAACTTTCTCAAGATGGACATATATACTATTAGGAAACATATCATAATCAT
>JAATVR010000670.1 GCA_014523665.1 Nitrososphaerales archaeon TH526 | reverse complement strand
ACTATGGACACGTTCCCTTCATTTTCTTCCCCTAATTATTATTGTTGTTCGGTGGGATTGTGTGTGAGCATGGTAGGTCTGATCAATCGAGATCCAAACGGCTAACAGTTCCTTCTACCAAACATAACTAGCTACGTGTGAAGATAGATATGAAAATAAAGAGTTGGAAGTAAATCTATAGGGACGAATATTCCTAGTAGAGATACCTCTTGTTTATGATTATTTTTGCTGGTATTATAATCAACCAAAAATAATACGCAATTTGAACATTAACTAGCGAAATCACAATCGAAATTGCAAATACAACCGGAGTAAGAATGGTCTGCATGGTGATATTCTGAATTGCAGTTGGAGTGAGAGTACTGTCGATTAATTCATACTTTTTTGCATGCATCCAAATTATGGCCAATAATGACCCAGCAAGAATAAGGACCAAAGCATAAATCGAAAAAACTAATGGATAAAATCCATAATCAACTTGAAGGTCAACTGCAAAAGATATTAGGGTAATGGAGAATAAAAAACCGAGATTTAACCAGATCATTGTCCCATGGGATCTCGCTATGTGGCCTAGAATTTGATGGTACGCGATCCAGTAAATGCCTATGATAAAAAAGCTAAGCGCATAAATTTCGAAATGCGTGCTTAACCCCATCAGCCGATCTAAGAGTTGTGTTTGTGTAAGATTTTCTGGAAGGTTCGGTATCTGAATTGAAATGGCCATGAAGGTTATAGAGAAAGCAAAGATCGCATCTCCAAATGATATTACATGTTCTAGTCTTATCTGTTGACGCAATTATAGAAATAGCCTTCAGCTAATTCCGTTGGGTAAGTAATATAGATTATGCCAATGATTTAACCACGATTAGAAATATTTGAGGACACTATTGTGGGATAGGTTCAAAAGCATTTCAAAGTAGACATCGCCCAAATTGACATTTAGCTTATTCAGAGTGTCATTAGAGAATTTAGATATCTTCTTTCTCAGATATGCCGAGTCCTATCAAGACTTACTCTCTATTATTCTTGAAAAATAGTTCTTTCCTTGATATCTATAGCGTCATTGAGTTATTTTTGACCCGTTATAATTTCTCATTTCTCATTTCTACTTCTTGTAATATTCACATATCCTTGCTTCAAAATGATACATACAGAAAGACCTGTTAATTTGGTATGTATACAGATCGAAGAATGACAATTAAGATTTATCATTTTTCATGATAATTGCTTGTCATTTGTCTATGTTGGTAATTCGAAACAACTGCTGCCGTGTTAATATAACCCAACTACAGAACCACGACCAAGTAGATCGGCATAACAATATTGTAGTAAGATTTCTGCGCCCCTTTTTCAGCAAATATTTCACAGCGATATAATATGGCAATGAATGATGAAATAGATAAAATTATGAAAGAGTACTGATGAGATGATATTGGCAATAAACTTAGCTTCATGAAAGGTTATCTCAAAGCATTCTATGCCCGTTCTTTGCACAATAGCATTCAGATACTGTATTGCATTCATTATGCTTCCCCTCGTTACAATAGTCGCACACTGCTCTCGAAGACGTTGCCATTCCAGCCCCGCTGCCCGCCTCGATATACTCCTTTTGTCCCTTGGAAAGATCTCGGCGCTCACTCAATTCAATGATTTATAACAACCTAAGTCTACATAAAAGTTTTTTTTGAGTCATACCAATGATTCCCAAAACACGTCGGCGAATAGAAAATGTCCTTATTCAACACTATTCCAGAATTAAATGACCTAAATATCTATGGTAGAAAAGCTGTGACCTCGAAACATGGACTGTTGCTGGAATTACACTTGCCTTTCACGCCTTTAACAGTTGGGATTTTACTATTGCTCACTTACATTGAAATGTAGCAGAACACTTGGAGAGAGTCAAAAGAGAGGTTGCTGACGTTGAAAAGAAGATGTTTTTCAATATGAATGATTCTGGCGTCTTATCAGAGTATGCTTCACAATATTTTTCTGGGAAATCCTGCCCAAGGCTCAAATAGTAGGCCTTCACGATGTTCGCTATCTCTCCTTCTCCACAGTTAATTGTTAATAACTCTGAATTGTGACATTGATTGGATCAAATACTCTACCGATGCATAAGTATTGTAATACGACTTCCATCGCCCTGTTAGTTGTCTGGTCCATTTTATATTCATTACCCCCGCGCTATTACTTGTTTTACAAGGCATTAACATAGTTGTCAAATGACCTTCATGTCCAGGGGGTTCTGAGTGGAAATCTATGTTTCGTGCCATAGAACCACATTTGAGAGATCGTAGTGCGCACTAGAACACTTGCAGGACCCTCAACCACTGCCGAATGAAGACCAAATTACGACGAAAAAGTCTGTGTCCCAATATTGCCCCATGCAACAAGTTTATGAAGAATGATCCGTTGCTATTGTAATGTCATATCCCATCAAATCCAATCCAATCCTATCCAAAAGATAATGTACAAAAAAAGTCGGCGGGTGTAAATCCATTAGAAGTCGTAGCTTAGAAATAGAGGGGATTTCAATCGAGATTAACATTGCCAGATGTGAAACCTAGGAAGGGTTCATTACGAATTCGCCAGTGAAACTCAAGTTCGTTATCCTTGCTGTTGACCCGATTCTTACAACTATATGCAGCTCTACCAGCGGCTTAGATTTTCGTAATATCAGCCTCTAGAACCGTCTATCGCGTCTTTTTTTAGCTTCGAATCTGATCGACATGTATAAGATAGAGCTCCGCCGTATAATAGGAGAAGGAAAGGTAGGTATTATTGACAACTTATCAGGCATCAAAGTACTCAGACTTTCAATCAGCTGTCCTCATATACCTTGCATCAGAAGAGCGGTTTTTTCGAACAGAGCATCAGCGTATCGATACACAGACTCAAACTCGAGCTTCAGATCGGTCTCGCGGAACTGTTTTTCCCGATTCTATCAAAATTCTGATTGGTGACGTCCCTTATGTCATACCCATTTCAGCAAAGCCTGTTTCTAGGAGACTACCTGATGTGTCTGCCAGGTTACAGGAGTTGGAGCAGGCATCTTTGCTTCAAAGAGGTATTCCCTTTTATCCGGGTACAGAATACGAGTCATACACTATTACCGTTCAAGGTGGTCGGTATATCAGCGAGTACCTGTATGCTCTGATTCCATTAGTCATTAATCAAACACGCCTTCGTAAAATCCTCGAAAAAATTGAAGGTTTTGAAAAAGCAAAGTCATGGCTATTAGAGCTTGGCCCAAGATTTAAGGATAGCCCATTAGAAGACCTAGTGAATGAACTATTGCTTGGAGTGAGAAAATTTTCTGCTACCGGTATCAATTTGTTACTGGTTATAGGGAGAGAAGCCCAATCAGAAAAGAGATAATGACTAATTTGATTTGAAACATTTCGCTTTGATTGTAGATGATAGGAAAAGTGGACATGAGCAGTAGAATAAGCAGAAAACCAGTAGATCTTCTCAAGCAAACCGATTTCTTTTGGGGGCACGCGGTCAATATTCGGTCTGTTTAAAAGCGGCGCAAAGTACTATATCACAGTTCCAGAAGGTTTATGGGCAGGTATTTTGTTCTTGTCATTTTTATCATCCGAACGTCATAAACTTATTTATCCTGGACTGACAACTGTATTGATACTGACGTAAATATGCAAGAAGAGACTTCTTCTTTACCCTCTTCATCCACATTGTCCACAAATTCCTCTACAGATAATAAGAGAATCCTTTTGGTAGATGATGAACCAGATGTGACTGTTACTTTTAAAATGGGTCTAGAGAGTAAGGGTTACAAGGTCGACGCGTTTAATGATCCTGATGAAGCATTGGCTAATTTTAAAATGGGTATGTATAACTTACTACTCCTCGATATCAAGATGCCAAAAATGAACGGGTTTCAATTATATGAAGAATTGGAGAAAATGGACAAGAAAGCCAAGGTGTGCTTTATCACTGCATTCGAAGTATACTACCGATCCTTGCGAGAATTGTTTCCTCAAATTGAAATAGATTGCTTCATTAAGAAACCTATAGAGACGGAGGAATTAGTAAAAAGGATACAAGCAGAGCTACAATAGTTTTTGCTCAAAGTACTATCTGTGTCGACTTAACCCAGCTACTTCGTCAGACTAGAACATCCGTTACGCTATATGTACCGGGCAATTGACGCGGAATAACTAACTATACTTATTTTGGAGAACTTAAAAGAATCTTTATTATATCCATACGTTCTTCGTTTAAGCCCCTTGACTGTGATGGCAACTACCTAGGGAATTTCCATCAATAAATAGAAGAATATCTTATTCAAATCAAAGGTTCGGATTTCAGCGTGGGTAAACAGGTTGTCATCCTGAGCTCTGGCCATTCTGGAAATCATCCCAAAGAGAATGGCAATTCTCCTGCCAAAAAAAGAATGCATGATCTTACTGAATGAATTTCAATCCACTACACTTATAAAGAAAGGTCCGTGTTCGTTATCTGAGAATCCATCGGTTGAATCTCATAGAAAATCAACTGAAAAGACAAGAGCTGATGGAGATCATTAAAAGAAATGGGATAATTGTCTCGGGTAAGTCAATTATTCTATCAAGTGGGGAGCGAAGCAATTATTACTATGATCTAAAAATGGTTTTGACAGATCCAGTTGGAGCCACGCTTATTGGTGAATTGTTATATGATATCATTGCCAGAGAATTTAGGGCAAAATCTGT
>JAATVR010000669.1 GCA_014523665.1 Nitrososphaerales archaeon TH526 | reverse complement strand
CCGGGATTCTGCTAAAGCATATTTCAATTTGGCAAATGAACATGTTGATATCATGATTATGATAAGAATGCTCTTACAACGGAAGAGAAAATTAGGTAAAGACGGTTTGACAGTGATATCTGACATGGGAATATTCTTTCACAGGAAGAGAATTGTCGATCTAATATCTCATGAAACAAACTTATCATTAGGAGCTAATGATGATAATGAGGTAAGGATGATTTGTTGTTATGAAAAATCAAGCCTTACTCTTCTTACTCAGCAACAAAAACAACAGATTTTTAGTACACATAACAAAGTTCTAGGATTTTGAAAGATATAAAAGAGATTCATACTACGATAATAGCTAATTAGAGCAAGAATGAACGTGAGAACTTAATTCCGAAGTCCAAGAGTAGAACTTTACGACGATAGAAAAATCTAACTTAACAATTCTGACAATTCTTTAAATAAATTAGAGTTGTAGATCTTACAGGATAAGACAAGAGACAAGAAACGTGTCGAATGTTACCTGTTACTAGTTCATAGGAGCTCGATTTAAAAAATATTAGATCAATATTGTAATTGAAATTTATGCCACTGATCGAGTTGACAATTATTATGATGTTTCACAAAAATCGGATCGAAGGAACGAAAATAATTTCAATTCGTCAACAGAATAATTTATCTATTGTCCAATCAGTTGATTCACGCCAATCCTCATACCGATGGATTCATGTCATAGCTACGATGAAACCCTTGTAAAATGCAAACGCCCTGAACTTGAACCACAACTTCCAATGTCACATTTCTTTTCTAATCTCCCGCTTGGTATTCTTGAAATAAGGTAATGGAATACTATGAGAGGAGCGAATATAATCGCACTCAATATAGACAGAGTATAATTGTGCAAGAATAATAGGTACAGCGAAATTCCCACCCCGGTCATTATTTCAATGTAAGTGCATGTACAAAGTTGTAATCCAATATTCTTAAAATCAATCTTGATCACGTTTTATTCGTCATAATACTATGTCCAGAGGTCACATAAATCCATTGTTCCAGATAATATCCAAATTCACTCCAGATTAATAGTAGGTTATGACATTCATAATAATCAATAAACGCTAAAGCCTAGCAATCGTGTCGCCGTGTATTTTATGGTATCTGGTCGTAACCATCTATACTCCGACGATTCCTATCGTGGTGTAAATATAGGCTAGTTCTGACCGATTCCATTTTCAAGTTTTCATATTCTCTCTGCCCATAACCAGAATTCACAAAACTTGTCTCTGTTTTGCGAGATCAATATTGCTTGTTGCTTCAGTAATATTAGGTCTCGAATAGTAGTATCTGACATCTTTAGATGTGCAGCGATCTCCCTTTCTGTAAATCCATCTGCTGCTAACTGCAAAAGCTGGTTCTGTCTCCAAAGTATCTGACTTTGATTAATCTCTTTTCGATTGCTTCATTATTTGAATGTGATTATTGTTAGATGCTTCACACTTTATTATCTATCTGCTGCTGTAGATTGCTCCTTTTATTATTGCTTCTTCCAATCCTTGGCCTAACTCTTACCAGCATATTTTTTCACAAAATCTGGGTGGGGTGGGTATTTCTAGTTCATAATCTGGGTGGGTCATTTCTTGGGTTTTTGATTCTGTAGTAGAGTATTACGTGTCCTTAGATGTTTGTAGCAGGTTTCTGTCCTTGTCTTATCTGAAAGTTGTCTGTAATACCGGGAATCTTGAACTGAAAGTTATTAACTGGTGGGTTATAATCATAATCATATTTTTTAATAACTCCTAACCATTCATAATAAGCCTCTCTAATCTCTTTTTTCTTATCATACTTAGGTGTTTCTGCAAGTGGTGCTCCTTTAGGTTGAGGTCCTTTATTCGGCGTAAATGCCAGAAATGCCAAATGCCTGAACCATTCATTTACGTCATTCCTTTCAAACGCACTCCATAGCTGATTAATGTGATATAGAAGTTTAGGATCAATGCTGAATATGAGTTCAGGATTTTGTGCTGGATCTTCGAAGATGATTTGTTTGTGTATAAATTTCTTGTTGAAGTGTGATTGCAACTTCCCGTCAGTTTTTTCTACAATGGATGGACTTAACTCTTCTAACTCACTTAGTATCTACTTTTCAAAGTAATACTTCCTCCAGCGGGCCTGGATGAATCCCCAAGAGGCTGCGACACCACCTATTATTGCTGCGGCGATAGTGATATAGACATTTTCGGCCATTTTCAGCCCTTCCCATATTAGGGGCTTGATATAGCATATAACTTCTATGGGATGACAGCACTATCCGCAACATTCCCACTGCAAAATGTTACAGTTGTTACGAATGTTACGGATGATATTCGGCTATAGGTACAGCAGTTATTTCCCTGTTTGAATAACCATCGACTGTTAACTCCAATATCTTTGTCTACGCCAATCAATCTGTGATTGCCTGACCTCGTTATTTGAATGCCTCCTATTTTGAGTTGTTATTAATAAAGTGCCTCACTCTTATTATCTATCTGTCTTGCTGCCTTGCTGCCTTGCTGGCTTGCTACTGCTGGCTGCTGCTGTGCTACTTGTCTCCTTCCGTTCAGAGGGAGAAACTTTAGAACGCACGAAACCAATGAGCGCCTGGACGACCTCCCTAGTAACTAAACCCACTGTGAAACTTACCGCTGCAAGTGTAAAAGTACTTGTCATGCCTCCCTGCGTCAGAACTAACCAAACTGCTATTGCTAGCAGTGGAGATAGGAAAAATAACGATAGGTCTTTTAGCGTTTCAAAAAAAGGAAGTTCTTTTTTTGACGTGTCTGGTGGGCTTGCTGCTCCTGAGGCCGACGTGATTTTGTTTAATTCTCGTTCTTCTGTGGCAGTATAGTACAGAAATCGGAGATACCCCCTGCAATACCAAAAATGACAACACTAACCGGAACCTGAACCCCTGTAGAGTAACCGTTAGTTGCTATGCCGCCGAAGTTTATTACCCACTGATTATCTGTGAGAGGACTAGTTCCATTTCCAGATTTTATGATTAGACCCAATGGTGAAATAGACGCAATCTGCACATCTGTTAATGCAAATGCGATCAGCAAAGTACCTGCTATAATACTTAGAAAAACAAAACGAAAGAGTGAGTAGGTGCGCTCGCTTAGTGGACGATGTGATACATCATATAACTTACGGTAAAACGTAGATTCTTGAAACCCTGGCCACCAGAAGTGCCCTCACTTGTAGACCTGGGTGCCTTGACAATCACTATAGCTAGCCCCACAAATCCTATTCCCAAACCTATAAACAAAATCTCGAATGTCCGTGTTGCGAACAATTCTTGGATTTGGATTTCTATTTCGGTTACAGGTTGTTGTATGCTTCCATCATAACTCACGAAAGGTACGCGAGCGAAAAGCACGTAATCACCTGGAGATGTTGGTGATGCAATAAGCACACTGGTTGTTCCGTTTCCTACTAACGTACTCACAGTGCTTATATCTCTATCTCCATAAATGACAGTGGGATACAGATACCTGTCAAACGGATACTGATATGCTTCAGTTAACTGTCTCAAAGTTAGTATGACGGGAATTGGTTGGTTCAGCGTGCCAGTGGAAGGGTCAAACGCTTGAACAGAGGCCCTAATGGGTGTGCCGACAACGTACTTAGTATTGTCAGTTTGCAAACTAATACTGTAATGCCCAGATGCAGGTCGAATGAAAGTAGGGATGAGGACTAGAAAAGCTAAGGAGGCAAATAGCACTATTAAAGGAAAGGCAGATTTCAAGATATTGCACTGCTACTGAAAGGTATGAACATCATTCTGTCAAAGCAATTTTATGGATTTGTAGCTATTTTTTCTCCTTGTCTATACTCTGTATTACTGGGTATTCTTATTAGGTAGGACGGTCTCACAAAGTTTGAGTTCTTGACAGGAGTAACAAAGAAGCATAATGATATAACAGGTGTAGTTCTTGCGGTCACTCTGTTTTTTGGGATATTTTCTTCGTTAAATGTGTCAAAATTGTTGGCTCAAGGATTCGAACTTGGCGGGGCATTAGGGGATAAGATGCAAGAGGGAATAGATAAAATACCATGGCCAGATACCAACCCACAGTAAGTCCCTCTCAAACCGAAGTCAGAAAATGAGCCGCACAAATATCCACCTTGCATGTTTGCGACTAAATCTAACTGTTACTTAGGCAAATCCTGTAGCTCCGATCCTGATCCCAAGAAATTTCATACTGGTGTCGACATCCATACCAGCGCTCCAAACGAGGTAGGAGAACCTGTATATGCTATGGAGGATGGAGTCGTAATAGGTTTAGACTCTACCAGAAAACCTGGTGATGTTGTGGCCAACAGCGTGATCATCAAAGGAAAAGATGGCTATATTACTATCTATTCTCATGTCACTCCGTGGTTCAGACCTTCCATAAATGATGCAGTTAAGCAGGGCGACATTATAGGTGGAATTGATATGTCTGGCAAAACTTCAGATCCGCATGTCCACGTGACACGCTTGGCCCCTAGATCTGATAGCATTACTCCGCAAGAACGAGTCATGAAAGGAGATTTCACGTGCAATTTTCTTATACCAACAACCCCCTAAGGCCCAATAACGCGTATCGCTTAGACTAATGCCAGAATAATAAGGACGCACTGACAGCATCGAATAGGTCATCT
Organism: Nitrososphaerales archaeon TH526; assembly: GCA_014523665.1. Classification (GTDB taxonomy): domain Archaea; phylum Thermoproteota; class Nitrososphaeria; order Nitrososphaerales; family Nitrososphaeraceae; genus TH5896. Next base: position 1,643 of record JAATVR010000669.1, on the reverse strand, counting down.
TGGTTGTCTAGAATAGGAACAACCGGTCTAGGACAAATGTGCTCTTGTCAGTGGGAAGTTCGATATTGAATCTTGACCAGTTAACGGGGATAGTAAGTAAGGATTAGCGCCGTTTACGAAGATTCTACATCGATTATCAAATCCAATGTCATATTCATATAATAGGCGAACAGTTGTGTGAATCATCGCATTGGTTTCTGCAAGTGCATCTGTACACTTAAAGAACAGGTGATATCAGTCCATTCACGATGATCTTGTACTGTAGCGAATACCGCGAATGGGTAGATAGAAAGCCAGATATTCTTAGATCTTACTTTACGTCACATGATTGATTTTCAAAGACATTTTGATAGACTACAGAGGACGCTCTGTGTTAAGAGCGCTGTTACAGGAAAGAACTGTGTAGATAAGATAGACGAGCAACTATGGCAAGACGAAGTCATGCCTGTAATAAACAAGATCTCTTTTGAAACTGCGGATGAGTTACAGGAAGAGACGTGGAGACCTTATCCAAAGGACTCGACACTCAAGTTCGAGGACGCTGAAGGCCAAGTCATTCATGTAAAATCTATTGAGGAGTTCAGAAGGCTGACTGAAAAGTTGGATCCTTACGAATCGATTCTGAAGGATTCAAATGGTGAGTTCATAGGTGTAAGGAGGAACCTGAAATATTCGGAAGCACCTCCAATGCGGCTATTGAGCATGACGTTAAATCTTTGTTACTTCCTAGGATTCCTTGATGCAAGTGCAAACCATGAGATGGATGAGGATAGGGGTATTGGAGCATTGAAGAGGATTGAAGAGGCATATAATAAGGGCAAAGAAGCACATTCTAAATCAAAGTCTACGGACTAATGCCAGAACTGCAAAGCCAGTGTAAAATTATCGAAGAGGACGTTGTGTTAGTTGTTTCCATATCTAGGAATCTCACTCTAAGTGGAATCTGAAGGTTAACTAATAGTTTTTACTCCTAGTTATCGTTGTGTAGTCATCTATATGAAAGAAAATCGGCCATTATAAGTGACCATAATGAGCATAAAGCAAAGACTGATCCATTCAATAGCGGCACATCCAGGATATGTGATATTCATAAGCCTTGCAGTGGTTGCAATCGTCTCAGTAGTGTTAGGAACTTTAGGCACTCAGGAAGCAGTTGCATCAGGCGGCCGTTGCTCTACCTGCTACACCTAGCTAATAAACAACAAGGACAGATAGACGAAAAGAAGCCGGAGTATTATAGAAGTATGATGTAATATTCTGGCCCTTTATTTGCTGCTTATCTTTATGATACGACGGACTAATGCCAGAACTGGAGAGACAACCTGAAACTATCAAAACAATCATCAAATGACGTTGCTTCCTTGTCTAGCATACCCTCACCATTTTCTACAGCAGTTCTAAGGGCAGTGATTAGTTTATTGAATCTAGGATGAATAGCCATAAACCCATTTTGGTACTCCATTAGTTCTTTACAGTGTGCTAGCATTGCCTTGTGTTCCTTGGCAAAGGGTACTGGAAGGCCTTCAAACAGATAACAACCTTGTGCAGCACAACAGATTGCAGAAGTTTTTATACAAGAGATCTAAATAATAAGATATAGAAGCGTCCAGCCAAGGTAGATAACAAAGTTAATCAAAACTTAT
>JAATVR010000668.1 GCA_014523665.1 Nitrososphaerales archaeon TH526 | reverse complement strand
CTGAATATGTTTAACTGATCTCAGGGCCGTGTCCACCTCTTCTTAATTTCCGTTCTTATCATCAGGCGGATCTAGGCATGTAACGCATGTCTTATGTGGTTCAAAACAGATTTCAAACGTGTTGTACATTCAAAGTAATTCATTTCAATTTTCTCCAATAATTCTCAAAATCTTCGAAAAGTAATACTTCTCATAGCCCGATTCTTGATGCTTTTGCAGTGGATGTTTACAACTACTTTCTAATAGCACATAAGCACAATAGAACTCGCCATTAAAGTCTACTAAAGGTCTTTGATACACCCCGCTAATTGGAGCAACCACTTTGATTTCCTTTCCTGAAGAGAAAGAGGAAGGGGGAGACGACATATTAAACGTAGTGTTTACTACTGGGAGATCAACACTTTCATTACCTGGATCAATTGGTAGGTTAAGTGATATACTCATAAATTTAGATTGTTCTGTCCCATATATGAAGACATTAAATCATAAAGCACCAACATTTTGGGATAAAACTAAACTTATTAGCTAATCGAACTGATGTTTTCTCCTGTCGTAACATGAACTCATTGAATAAATTGAGCACATCTAGTTTACCATGTAAGAATATGATATCTGAAGAAACACTTGTAGATTCTACAATTCCCAAGAAAAGCATTACAAAGCATTTCTTCCCAGGTTATTAGGGCCGCTGCCACTGTCGAAATAGCCGTTATTGACACACCGAATTTGATACCTGTCCCGTGTTGAATAGGACTCCGCATTATCAATGTACATGGATAATCGAATTTTGGTCACAGATAGAAATATGCAAATGAAATTGCTTAAGTGGAGTAGTAAGCAATGTGTTTGCATATTTTCCGGTTGCCGTTGGAGCAATATTTGCATAAGAATAAAAGAGTGTGATAATCACAGGGACAAGCTCTGATTGTGGTGTAGATACAGTACCGCTGCTAGGTAACCAATATCACCTACATCATAATCACATCAACTAATAGCGGATGTATTCCGATAGTTGATACCACAAATATGATAATAAGACTAGTTAACGCAAACTGTACATTTGTTGACATGTTCGATAGCCTGAATAGAGTCGTACGCTTCCCCCATAAATGCAATCCGTTCCTGCAGGCTGACGTTCTCCAAATCACTAATAACTTTGAACTTCGCATTCTGCACTTTAAACTTTGCCAAAATCCCCCACAATGATTTAGCAACATGCATCGAGATCTCCAAAATAATCCATCCGCCAAACCTCTGCTCCGTTCGCTGCCGGGCGGTTGTGAGGACTAAATCATTAATATCTTAGAGCCATAAGCTGAAAAATTTAGACTGGCATTCATCTTTAACCCATTAATCTATCTAATCCAGAATGTTCCAAGTCCAGACATACTGACTATGCATATCCTCTGAAGTTCAACTTGTTTATAATATCGGTGTTTATTGTGATAACTTTGGTGATATTACGAGCAAGCATTGCAAGCGGGATGTTATTGTCGCAATAGAAGAAGTTCTTGTGCTACCCGAATCATTTTGTTTCACATAAATCCTATTTATTCTCGGACTACCGCCTTCTTGATGATGTCCTTGCAGTGATGGCATTTGTAAAGTGTCGGTAGTAATTGATCATAATTGCAGCAATGCTATTAATCATAATTGTAGCATTGATCTATCTTATATATAAGATACGGGTAATATACCCTACAATAGGGATATCTACGAATCACTCCCAAAAAATGGTAGTCGTGGCTTTATTTGTGGCACTGACCTTTGCTGTGGCTGGAATTGTAGGAGTGGCTTTGCTTACTGAATCCGTGGTAGCACAGAATGAAACTGGTGGCAATATGACCGGAACTACTAACACAAGTGCTTTTACTGGCGGAGCAGGTATGGCTCCTGAAACTAAACGCTGATCTGACTACACTACTTTTTTTTTGACTGCGTCTAATATATCCACTTACGATCGACGCCTCGGATCATGCTTTCAGGATGTAGTTGAAGTTCTAGCATAGAGTGTCCACCTTACTTACTGCATACTACTTCAAAAACTAAGATGAGCAATAGAAGTGTTACTGCAGACGATGTCGTTCTGGTTGTCGTGATGACAACGATCGTGGGAATAATGCTGGCAATCGAAGCAACAGAAATTGTTAGTAATAAAGTCTGGATTACAGACCCAATGAGGAATACTCCTATCGCTATATCAGATTCAGGTGAGAATGCTTCGATCGATTAGTAGACGAACAGTTCATGTAGTGAAGAAGTCATCTTCTGGGCTTTGATGAATGGTGGCGTGACTTTGTAAAGAGGATAAGATCTGCTTTAGTGAGGTATGATAACTAGGATTTCGTCAGTAAGTGAAATACTGGCATTAATGCTATAAGTTGCTCAGTATTATTTAACTATGTGAGAATGACCTGTGTCGATTGTGGATGCAGTCTTCAAGAATGTGCCAAGAGCAAATCATCGACTGACTGTCCACGATGTTCCCTGCCAGAATGCTGCTGCTGGCCGGTCATCCATCGGAATCTTGACGATATGTCTAATTCATGCAGAGAGAGAAGAGATTACTCAGTCTCACCAGAAAGATGGGTCACGAACAAGATGAAGATTTCAGAATGGCAAGTAGGAGAATAAGGCAAATTTTGATTCGTGACTTTGAAAGAGAAATGACACTAGCAGAGGCATTTGCTGAGAGAAATGCTCTCAACGAAGCTGCTTATCACAGGACATTGTCATATGCTATTCACAATATCCTTCGAGATCTTGAAGTTTTGATTGGATGAGCAGGTGACACTGGAGATCTAGACGGATATTCGATTTGAAAATTGATCGGTATAATAATTAAACTACGACCGTTGTTTTTTATATTGATGTAAATCGTGCACCAAAATGTTTAGGTACAAATTAATACATGGTCGGTTGGCCCCGATACAGTGCACAACTGTCATTTATGGCGTCAAATTAATAATTCCTTAACTAATGCCTTCAGATCAACTGCAGCCCTTTGGGGCTCGCGTGCCCGGCCTTGCCGACAATGTTGTGGTCGTGCACGGCTATGCCAAGCGGCTTTGCCACCTCGACGATTGCCTGCGTCATCTGGATGTCGGCGCGTGACGGGGTCGGGTCGCCTCCAGAATAGTTGTGGATCAACAACGGTACGCGTTACTGCACTGATCGGTCAAAATATTTCCAGTCGTCTCCACTGTGGGGGCAGATCCATTTGTCTTGTTTCCCCGGGCCTGAATCGATTGGGTCTAGCCTGAGGAGTGTGTTTCTGCTTCCGTCGGGAGTACTATCCTCACTCCCTTTTTTGTTATTTTGGCATACATTTTACCAGGAAAGGAGACTGAGGCATATGCCTGAATGTTGAAAATGTCATGCACCAATATTCTTTGACGAAGAAGGAAGGCAATGAAAAGAAGGTTCCGACTGACTGGAAATCTTTCTTTAGGTTCAGCCATTCAGCAGCGTCTTCATTCGAAGTCAGGTTCAGAGTCAGAGTTAGGATTCACTTGAATCTTAATCTTAACATCATTGTAAGCTAGACTGGTCAACTGTGACAAGTTTCGAGTATCGAAAATTACGTTGCTATTATGACTATCCTCCTTCTCTCCCCTCTCTACTCCTACTATAGCAGAAGGATATGATATTGGTATATCAGGTTCAGATTCAAGTTCAGTTCGGGTTCAAGTTCAGGCTGATTTGTAATGGTAGTAACAGCAGTAGCAGTGATAGAAGTAGTAGTAGTAATAATAGGAGTAGCCATAGGCGTCATGACATTATTATTAGTCTTAGGCTCAATAACCTTCATCCAAGTATCAGCCACTGTGGTCTCCAGTCTTGCCTTTTCTGTACTTGATCTATTAATCTCCATTTTCTGCTTGCTAATGATATATTCATTTTCTTGCATTGTCTTACGATCTCCTTATATGGAATCAGTAAACTGTTGAAAAGTTGTTGCTGCCTGCTTATTACTTACTTCTAATCTAGCTTGTTCGCCTTCAAGATCTCTATTTTTATGTTCTAATTTTATAGTTGTCTTAAGAATTCTACTGACTTGTTGTGGGCTCAGACCTTCTGTCCTCATATGTCTGAATAATTCTACAACTGACCAAATGCCGTATTTTATTTCTTCAAATATCTGATTAAGATGGTACAACCCATTAAGATTCCACCATTCTCTGTATAACTTGCTTACTTCTTTCTCCCTTAGGTCTAGGGCAATAGCGACTTGGATTGGAGTACTTCCTTCTTCAAACATTCGATAGGCCTGTGAGGATTGGGATGATACAATAGTAGATTTGGAAGAGGTTGGGTTTGCTTTGTCTAGAAT
>JAATVR010000667.1 GCA_014523665.1 Nitrososphaerales archaeon TH526 | reverse complement strand
ATTAATACCACGGGATCATGCCTGCCACAGATGATGTGAGTTGAATCTGCATGTAGTTCGCCAGGTGATATCAAAATCATATCAATTTCCTGTAACTGCTTCGTTCTTGCAATAAATGGTACCTGCTTGAATAACTGAATTATTTGGTACGTACCTCCCAGGTAATATAATGACTGCTGCTCCTACAGCTGAATTGTCTCCAACAAGTGCTCCAAAATGATTCCTTCCTATATCAATAAACTTTCCCGACCCTATTTCATATCTGATATTTCCTCTGTCTAAAAGCACGTTGGCGCTTCCAGAAAATCCTCCAAACCATACGTTCTTGCCAATGACGCTGTCAAGGATTACATTCTGATGAGCTATCTTGTCATGGCCCTTGAAATAGGATTTCGCAATTTCACAGTTAAAGCCTATCTTGACATTATTCTCAAATACACAACTACGTATGAGTGAGCTCATACCAACGAAGCTGCCCTTACCGATGTAGCATGACCCCTTTATCTTACAAAAGTCATCTACGATAACATCATCTTCTATTATGCATGGATCTTCGATAATACTAGTTTTTGCAACTGAGGCCGTTGAAGAAATTATCGTCTTCTTTACACAACTGCACATTACTTTCTGAACGACGTCGAGAAATTCCCAAGGATATGTTACCACGGTGAGTAAAAGCTCTTTAGAATTTTCAGATTGATAAATGATAGAGTTGAGAGGAACAAGATAGGAGGAATTGTCAAGTGCAGTAGGTTCATGTTCATAGAGCCTTGTCCTGTAAGCCGTGCTATAGTTGGTGGTCTGTTTAATACTAAAACTGTTAGTACTAACAGAGAACGTCTTCGTTCCTGCGGGTGATTGGTCTACCAATTTTGTCTCTGTACTTTGAAACTTACTAGTCTCAAATAATTCATTTTCATCATAAGTGTCTATCTCAAATTCAGGTGCCATACTCTGTACCAATGTCTTCAAATAAGGCATTGTTTTGGGAACTGCTACATTTTCAATATTCACAATTTGTGATAACAGACGGATATTCCGCATTATGATTGGTTCGCCCATGAAGCTCAAAGAAGAAATGCATCCATGAGTTCCCCAATCTCCACCCATTACGGGATGCATAAAATGATAAGTATTATAGAAAATTATTTTCACACTGTTAACCTATATCAGCCAAGAAGGCAAGGTATTTATTTATGACACAGGATTGTACCTGTAATTAATACCTAACATTAGGCCTATGTAAATGAAAGGTAGAAAGACTTCTGTACTTAATTATATTTCAATAACCATCATGATATCTGATACAGCAACGCTACTCAATTACTGTTGTATGTTCTCTGTATGATTAATAGGGCGTCCTACTTGTTTGAACGAAACATTATGATTCATAATAACTCTGCATATTCTAGCATGATCTCTTCTGGTTGTCCTTACCTTTAGTTACTAGTTAGAGAATCTCCCTCATGACGAGGACGACGTTAACTAGACTCTGAAAAAATCTTTAGATTAGACGGTTTACTATTCTGACAGCTTTTCCATTGCGCTTTCTATAAACCTTATTTCATCTTCAACAAGAGGAAACCCTATCCCTTCTAAGGTAAGTCTTTTCTTAACAATCTGTGTTGTCTCCTGTAAGTCTTTCTTATACAAATCAAGAGCAGTGTACAACAGCTCTTTGTTACTCGGATAACTATCGCCTTCTTGTGTCCATTCTTGTATCATTCGACTTACCTCGGCCTCATACTTTATCAGATCTTGTCTTATGAACCGGTTTTCTGTCAAAGAAGTATCTCTCCTTACACCGTCTATTCGTTGAGCCAGGTTCTCTAATGCACGTATGTAAATTACCCTTTTGTTTTCGTCTATCAATACGTGTTCTTTCGCTTGTCTTAATTATATTAGTAGCTGCTTATCCACCTGATGACTTTCACCCTCAATCTTCACTGGGATCGTATCAGGGTGGTATTACTGTTACGTATACCTATAGGTCATGTAAAAAAATCAGCACGTTATATTGGATTGAGGCAGATCCAAATGCTTAATACGTTATTAGTTCAACATGAACACCAAATTGCAACAACACCAACTACTCAAACGACACATCAGTGTTATAATATCATTAGTGATATAATGAGATGATAATTTAATGTAATAGTAATGAGGTACATAACCATATATTATATTT
>JAATVR010000666.1 GCA_014523665.1 Nitrososphaerales archaeon TH526 | reverse complement strand
ATCAAAGAGACTTAAATCATAGAATGAATGAACTACCACACCTCTAGTGCGTTACTTTTTACTAGAACTGATGGATCTTGAAAAATCTTAAAATTAGAATAGCTTTGGCAATGTATGTTGTACGCGTACCGTGACGCTAGATTCTTTTATATTTTGTTTTATTCTCGATTTCATCTCTGAAGTCATCTCTCTTGGATCTATGGCATGATATTCAAACATATGCACGATTGATTCATCCATGACTTTTTTCTCACTCATTCCGAAGATAACGCAATTACAACGAAGCCCGACATCTGAACATCGAACTCTATATGGTTTTGTCCAATCTTCGAATATTTGGGACATTAGAAATGTGCAGTAAAAATTGATATATTTGCACTGTGGTACATTCTACGAAAGAACTATACTAGCCATTTTTTCACGATGTTTCTGAACTGAATGAATGACGGAACGTAAGTCTGTTAACTGCTTAATAAACTATGACTAAGTTTTTTTATGCACAGCACCTGAAAGCACGTCTCGGTCTTGCACATTTTGAAATAAATCTGTGCCGTATCAATCGATACTAAAGTCAGGCATTATGTTCTATATGATTATAATATGTCTCTTATCCTTAAGTCAAATATGGATAATTGACAAAAATGAATTGTATAACAAGTGTTTGATATCCTTAGTCCGCTTTTTTCTTCCATCAGGCTGTCGACTCTATTGTCTTACAAAGGGGTCTCAATCTTTTTTCTCATGATACTATTTGTGTTTTCTATCAGTGTGTTTGGTGACTTTGGCTATATGCATGCACTAGGTTCCACAGTTTGCGACCGTCAGACATTTTCCTTGGTTGATTGTCCCGGGTCCCTATCGAATAATGAAGCCACTGATAGAGACTATGGCGGAGAAAATATTGAACAGCAAATTCCTCTAGTAATTCCGTTTCCTTAAAGCGGAAAGATAATGAGAAGTTGCGCAGACACCCTCCAATCTAACTGATTTCGCATACATCACAACTTTGCGCGCATCAATGAACTCCTGATCTTATACTCTTGATCTTGGCTGATTCAACTAGCTAGACCCAACGAGATTTAATGAACAATTCATGCATTCTAGTGAAAGCCTAAAATGCTTGCATTCCACTAGGAGTTGATTTGGGAGGACGTTTCTCCTCCTTTATACTCGGTTAGATCTCACTGAGGTGAATGCATCAAATACTTTTAGAATTTTGTGTGACAGATATGTATTGAATTGAATTCCCGTTATCCTTACTGTGATACAGTTGGTTACCTTAAAAATATACTCATTTTTTCTGATCTTGTACTATATCTGAGTTGTCTGTGTCTCTTATTCCATATTATTAGTGAAAGTGTGTCTCTACATTCTCCTTTTTATTACTAATTTTCGCTACAACTAAATATCATAACTCTGTTACCTTGGAGAAACTAGTCCCTCTCTGCAGTAATTTCAAGCTCGTAATCTTACCCATTCTGTTAAGGTTGTACGCCAGTAACTAGAAGCCATAAAAAGAAACACGGTTCACTCTTACCACAAAAGGGACCACTTGGAATAATTCACCTTATCAAGCTAGGTTGGGGTTGTAGATGATATGCACGTTCTCAGCATTTAATGAGTATTGAGAAGAGATATATCCTGGGAATACATGTTCAATATGTGTCTATCGGTTATAGGTGTCCTAAATGTAATGACATTAGTTCTATAAATGTGAATAAGATATATAATGGTCAACTGATGTTCGTTTGCTCCAAATGTAGTATATGTGGTGTCGTTCCGTCTATGGCTGAACAAGATGAAGCTTATTTGGATTTTCTTTCTATGTATGATAATGGACAGGTTGACAAAGTACAAGATTTGGAATCGGTAATCGAACAGGAAAGACTCGTACGCCCATTTTCCGAGATAAAAGAATTAATTCATAAAAATGGTGCAGTGGGCGATAAGTTACTTGAAAACGTATTGAAGTCTAAGAAAGACTATATAGTTGATTTTCTAGTCCTAGAAGAACCCGAGCCCGAAGCTGGTCGTGAATTTCAATTTCTTAACATCGATGAGGGGATCGTCACTAGTTTATGCCAACGAAATATCCAAAGACTTTACAAGTTTCAGGAGGAATCGATTCTCCAAATATTGGAGGGAAAGGATGTTGTTATTGTTGCACCGACTGCGTCTGGTAAAACTGAGGCCTTTTGTATTCCCATAGTACAGGAAATCTCTGTTGGAGCATCGCATTTTTCATCTCTTAGACCCGAAATAAAACTCTCAAGGCGAAAGGTGTTTGCTGTCTTTGTATATCCTACCAAGGCATTGGCAAGGGATCAGTTTCCAAAAATAGTGCAAATTGCAGATCCAGTGGGCCTAAATGTAGGTTTATTTGATGGAGACACTTCAAAATCTGAGAGGGAACTTATTACAAGGGAGCTGATCCCTGAGATCATTATTACCAACTTTGATGTAATCCATTATCATCTTCTCCATAAAACAAGATTTTCCCGCCTATTGAAGACATGCAAATTTTTGGTCGTAGATGAAGCTCATGTATATACTGGAGTGTTCGGTGCCAATGTCCATTATATAATAAAAAGACTTGAGAGAATGACATCAAGTGCTACAAAACAGAAACTTCAGATAATTGCTGCCTCTGCCACCTTACCAAATGCACATGAATTCTGTAGATCCCTCTTTGGAAGGGATCTAAGTATAATTTATGGCAAAGGCAGAAAAGGTAAAATCAATCTAGTAGTTATATTTCCATCGCTACACTCGCAGAGATCTCTGATGCTTGATATCTTAAAGAGATTGATTGCTACCAATCACAAAACTATAGCTTTTAGCAAGTCACATCTAGGATCCGAACTTCTGGCATTCTATTCTGCTAAACAAGGAAACCAAATACGAGTCCACAGAGCTGGTTTACTACCATCGGAACGTAAATCAGTAGAAGATCAATTTAGGAATAACAAGATACTGGCAATTTCTGCAACTCCTACATTGGAGCTTGGAATCGATATAGGAGATGTAGACGCAATCATGTCTGATATCGTTCCTGTTAATCGGCTTATTCAAAGATTGGGTAGAGCAGCAAGGAATGGGCAACAAGGATATGCTTTCCTCGCATTAGGTAACGATCCGATTAGTCAATATTATAAGCTCCATCCAGAAGATTATTTACAAGATCAAGAGATAGCATATACTGATCCTACTAATTCCTTTGTAGAAGAATATCAGATTCTTGCTATGGCATGTGATAAACCAATTTCAATAAATGAATCATTTCCAATATGGAACACTCTACAAAAATTAATTTCGAGGGGATTGGTTCAATTCTCAAGAGGAAAGTATGTTCCTGAATTTAACAAGGCAATGGATATACTTTGGAATTTTAGCATTAGAGGTATTGGATCCAGAGTTGACATAATATTTAATGAGAAAAAAATTGGTGAACGACAAATGCCACAGGCAATAGAAGAGTTACATGACAATGCGATATATTTCCTTGGAGGAAAGCGGTACAGAGTTTTCAAACTATACCTCGAGAACTCAGATAACAAGTTAGAAAAAGGATCGTATGCAAAATTAATGGCAATACCTGGAGACTATCCATACTACACGAAGGCAATAGTTGATGACTGGCCAACTATTCTAGAAGTGTATGAGCAAAAGACCGTATTTGGGATAGAGGTCAGATACTGTTCGCTTGAAATCCTAAAAAAAGTTTCGGGCTATTCTAATATAGAATTAGGTAAAGAAGTTACACAAGGGACTAGACTATACCTCGAAAGCCCGTTAGAATTTAAATTCGTTACAAAAGGCCTAGTTTTCCGTGCCCCAAAACCTACGAAGGTTCTAGAATTTGCTATGGATGATGATTATCTTGAAATGAGTGGATACCATGCTACAGAACATGTCATAATAGAGGGAAGTATTATGATAACTGGCGGTTCGTCACAAGATATGGGTGGTATTTCAATTGGTTCGACTGGTCTAATTTTTATTTATGATGGCAGTATAGGTGGAAATGGTGCAAGTAAGACATTGTATGACAAGCTTGATAAAGCACTGATAAGAGCACAGAGGGTAATATCGGAGTGTCCTTGTAGGAATGAAAGTGGTTGCCCAAGATGTACCTTTTCCTATAGGTGTGGGAATAATAACGAATATTTGCACAAGAATGCAGCTATCGAAATTTTGAATAATATCGTATCAGGAGAGAAGACCAAAATCGGAGAACAGGTTCCTGAAGACAAGCCCCTTATTTAGTTTTTAACACCAGATAGGTCAGATATTCTTTCCGATGTAGTTTTGTGACTAAATTTTAAAGGTAGGACGACCAGAAGTTAGTCTAATCGAAGTGAGCCCGCTGGCCGACACTACCATAATTAGCCTATTCGTGACTAACTCATATTAAACTTCATATTTTTGCATAGAGGTTTACGATGTCGAATTTTCTCAGTCAGATTCAAAAAACAGAATCCCCGATAGATGGGAAACGGGCTGTGATACCGAACGAAATGCCAAGTTTCGAACTCTAATTAGAATTCACAGTTTTGAATAAAAGGCAACTCGAACTTGGTTACCTGTAAAATAGGTGGTAGAACAATCCAGAAGAATCGGGTTAAACGTCGTTGGTTACCATCATTGCCTTTTTTGGAGTTGCAGCGGTATGTAATAGTAGTATTGCCAACTGCAATGACTTGCATAACACATCAAAAAAAGGATTACGCTCTAACATATACTCCAGTCAAGATTTGAATATTTCTAATACAATATAGGATTAACTACTTAGTAATCCATTTCATGGCGAGCATGTCTCTCTGGGGCGAAAGTGATCAACTATTCTGTTAGTAACATTTGTGCAAAGAGTATTTACTAATGTCATGTACTAAGTGAGATCGTTAGCAAACCGTTTGCAATTTGTAGCAAACTGAATCAAATTACTGAAAGTCCATGGCGGCGGCTGAGGTTCGGAATCCAAAATCTACAACAATTTATTAAGTCTCCTGGTACTTCTATTTGATGTATGCACACTCAGATTCACTATGCATGCCAAAAATAAGTAAGTGTTTGTTCTTCTATTCGTCGTTTGAATACCTCTATGCGGCTGGTGCTACTTTCAAACTTGATCGATTTTTCAAAGGGCCATCTGTATCAAATTGATTGAATCGAAAGAAGCATCAGCGGGTAACTCAGGTTTAAATCTGATGACGATCTCTTAGAATAATATGTCTCCAAATAAGCGAGCAAAATCAGATCTCAAAATGACGGCTAGTAACTTCGACAAACGCGTGAAGGAAATCACTCGCTATATCCCAGAAGATCCGAGAAGCAATTTTATTAATAATTGGAAGACATTAAAGAGCAAGATGTATGAGACATTGGACGTATTACCTGATTAATGCGTTTGATAGTGTATAATTGGGATGTTTACCTATTATACTGATTAATGCGTTTGATAGTGTATAATTGGGATGTTTACCTATTATACTGGCTTACTACTATGCATTGACAGTTGAAGCAAGAGATAGGGAACAGCGTCGACTTTGCTCATAAAGGATTCTACTAATGGACCGAAATGTATTTGCACTCTGCATTGTGTTAAAGACTGGACCAGCAAGCCTTATTGGGTAAATACGAACATCGGATAATTCGATAATCGTTGCGATTATATAGACATGTGTAGGCAACTAATTGGACTAGACCCGTCATAACCATCAACGCAATTGGCTCAATGGCAGAAAATGATGCTGAATAAATCAACAGTTGTCTCGCCAATAGGAGAAAATGGGATATTTCAGCCGAACTCTGGGTCGTACAACCTACATATGAAGTGAATGAACATGCAAATTGTGGTAACGGGCTTATTCAATTGTGTTTTCTTGGAGAGAGATACGCGAGGTATAGTGTAGGATATGGATGACTATACAACCATATAATTTGATCATTAAGTGCTAACCTAAAGATCCTTTCCTATTGAATAATGATACAATCTATATATCAGAGTGTGTTAGCGAGAGCTTTACAAAGTAATTGCATAAGTTTGAGTGTAAATCCATTTTTTGCATTCTCATCCGTACATATTTTATACCTGGTAGTAGAACTTAATACATGAAGAAGTTAGATTTTACACAACTTATAACATATTAACTAATGACAAGAAGCATATAGGGCATGTTGATGGATTAGACAGTGTATATTTTATTGTAAAGGATGGACTCTTTAACCCAAGGTACTATAGAATACCGCGGGAAAAAGTGGACAGCTATCAAAATGGGAAGGTACTACTCAATATTTCAGAACAAGATACAAAAAAACAATTTAAGCGAAGATACCCCGGATACTTTAAGGACGTCAAGGACTGATCCAACTAGAAATCTGAGGATAGTGATACCAGCTGTTCTCATTACATCCACTGCAGAATTAGCAACAGCTTGTGCGATACATCACTCCGTTCTAACTCTACCGAAGGATCCATTGTTGTTGCCAACGACAACAAGGGCTCAAACATTACCTCGATTATGAACAAGTGGTTGGTTTACAGCGTATGAATGGGTGACGATAAAAGGGTAGATAGCAGATTAGCTCTCTAAGTACAAGGTTCTGTCTGTCAACCCACTGCTGTATACATACAGTTGGCTTGTAACCCGCGACAGCAGTGCTAACTCATACGCAAATTGTGTAAAATTCTAGAAATCACTTATAAACATAATTTTCTTCCATCATTTCATAATATGTTTGACAAATTGCTCGTGCGATACACAGAACTACTGTCGATTCAGACATCATCAATTTAACGCAATTGCGTTAGGTGGTCGACCTACATATTGTGAATTCTGGCATAACCTCTTAGGGGACCGTCCTATGTTCCTTGAATGAAAGATAACCAAGTTACGGAATGTCTTTTATTCAAAAATGTGAATTCTATCCAAGTTCCTAAATCTTCATCAAGGTAGTGGCGACCACCAGCCTGCGCAAATTCTCAGGTCGCTCTACCTTGTTTTTACTATTATAACAATATTTGGCAGAATCTCGGCAACCTCTT
>JAATVR010000665.1 GCA_014523665.1 Nitrososphaerales archaeon TH526 | reverse complement strand
CTCTTCTTACCATATCTCTTTCTGTGATTATCCCCACCGGTTTCGTGCCTGTTTTACTTCCAGCACTAGTAGTGACATATTCTGTTACAATTATAGATCCTCTGCCTTTCTCTTTCATATTCCTAGCCAAATCAACAACATAATCCAGCGGCAGGGCTGTGTCAAGTGGCAGGGGAGTCATCAACATTTCTACTGAAAGGGTCTTATCATCGACATGAGGGATTGACATGAAAATTCAAAACAAATCGGGTTATATATTATTGGTTAGATTGCAGTGCAATGCAAATTTTTTCTCCAAGATTGATTAACTTAATCTGTGTTTTTCGTTACAGACAGCTCGTCATTCAAGAGATTGAATTATCATCAAATAACACAAACACAGGTTCAATCAGAACAAGGCGAATAGTATAATTGTAATGAAGCGTAATCGTCTCCATTTATGATGGAGATACGATGTATAATTAACAGCAGAGGCCATATACTATAATATAGCTGCATTTTTTCAATTCTCTCAAATCCAGTGTATTTGCTTAGGATCTGGCGACGTTTTCTTGTTAGGACTAGTTTTCACTTTATAACAGTATTAATCCTCTATTCGGGTCAGAGATGCTACATATTCATTTTTTATTTCCTAGATACATTCGAATGAATTTAATTTCAAACTGTGCTCATTTCAAATCACATACAGAAAATTGAGATCTATGGGACAGCAACGCCTATTCCATCTGCAAATGCAGCTGCCCTTGATGCTGATGGTATACTTTTACCATCTTCAGATGCAGATGCAAATGCTGCTGCGGCAGAAGAACCAGAATATATTATGGTCATGGCTATTTGACTATCGTCACTAAATTGAATAGGAGAGGTAGCCTCGTTCCATAACAATAAAGTCGTGATATTATCTACTGTATCTAATGTTCCTTTGAACGGATTTGTCCCCGTAATTGTATTACCTAGATTTGCTTGATATAGTGATAGTCCAGCTGCTGATATTGCATTAGTAGACTGCGGTTGTTCTTTTATTTCTGTTAAATCTATAATGGTTGCATTTCGGATAGAATTGTTTGCCAGTGAAGCAGCAATCAGTTTTACGTGTGGACTTGGCGAGCTTAGAAGAATATGTCCACCAATAACACTAAAAGGGCTAACGTCAACAAGAGGTCTTAAAGCATTGCTAGCAAAACTGGACTGTCCTAGAGGCACTGTCATTTGGTATGCTAGTGGAGAAATTTTGCCTTCAAGTGATTTAAGAAAATTCATGAATACCCCAATATCTCTCTGCGCTGGAATACTAGTAATTAGGCAATCAGGAGTTGACTTCGCTGCAGCGGCGGCGGCGGCTGTGCCGTTTTTAGATGTGAAGGTAGCAGTACATGAATCACCTGTAGAAATTGTTCTGCCATCGGCGGATGCTGAAGCGCTTCCGCCGCCAGAAGCATCTATAGCCACATCTCTCGAAGCTAAAGTGTCGAGTGGCTGACTCACATAGATTATAGATATTAAAGCTGCTGCTAAAAGAAAGTTGATAGTGTGCACTTTCTCCTCTGATTTGCTTTGGATACTAAATAAAACCATTTGTGTCATACAGAGCAGAGTTCCTTAAAAGGATTTGATACATGATAGGTATGATCAAGCTGATAATCTAGCCGGCAATATGATCGCGTGAAATAATGGCATCCCGTTCTCTCTAGGAGTTAGATTGTTACTACAAACCGAGTAGTACCTAGCAATATAACGATAATAAATCAAACTCACAAAGATAGACGTTAGGCATAAAGCATGTTAAGAAAAGAAGAACACTCCAGCCTCCTGCTTATGGATCCCGAGTACCATGACTTTCTAGTCAATAAGTAGAAGTTACCGTTTATCAATGCCTGAAAAGACAGTATCCAAAACCTAGTATCAGGATAGCGCGACCAAAAATTGAGTAAGCACATCCACAAGAACCTGAATAGTCGATACCCGATCGTGGTTTTGTGGTCTGTAACCTTTTATGAGCAAATTTAATTATAGTGTTTTTTGGAAGTAGAAAGAATCGACTAGTCGATAGGGATGATGAATGACAAAATCAGGATTTATCAATGGATACGTTGATCGGACGCACCATACGCATGGCAAATTGTTATTTTAACTTTTAATTGGCCCGACATTCTCAATCAAAGTAGGGGACAACATTGTTGGCTACATGTTACAAACTAATTAGTTAAGCCATCCTATTCTCTTTCACATGAAAAAACATGGATAGGCTCATTACTGTAGTAATAGTCAGGTCCAAGTCTGGAGTGATATTAGATACACTAGTTGAATTCAGAATTATCTGCGTGAAAGACTGGGTTACCAGGGAGATATAGTATTGAACCTGGTAAGCCCGTCAGTAGAAGAATTGTGGGGTGCCCACTTGCAAAACCTTCGTACGAGTTTATCATACTTAGAAAGATCTGTTAAGAGATCGCATGGTAAATTATGTTTGAATTCAGTATTATTCTGCCGATTGGGAATAGATAAACGTAAGAAATGATACTAACGGACTGTCGTCCACTTTGCTTTTAAATTAGTATTTAACTTCCGATTATAACACAACAATTTCATTTCGAGCCACCTTTGGTTACGGATTCCTTTTCAATTCTCTTGTATAAGTTACATTGTCAAGGCTTTTGAATTCAGACGTACTTTCTCCCATTACCAGTAGCCTGCACATGTTCTCTCTTGAATCGTGCATTCAATCAATTTCTTCTGAAACATAACAACAAACTCTAATAAGTGTAGATAAGGGTAAATATGCGACGGCTGGTGCCTTGTACCACAAGTGTCAGGAATGTATGCATAAATTTATGGATCGGAACAATAATAACCGATCGGATATGGGATAAGACGGTGAGAAATCTGAGTGAGTACAAGCAAAAATGATGGTAACAGTGGTAACTTTCTTGGTACTGTACCAATTTCATCTATTATGACAAAACAAGTAAGGACAGCCAACGAAAACCAAAGTCTTTATGAGGTTTGTAAGATTATGCATCAAAACAATATAGGAAGCGTTGTCATTACAAAAAGAAGAAAGGAAGCAGAGAGTGTAGCTGAGACTAGGGCTGGAATAGAACCGGTTGGTATAATTACTGAAAGAGACGTAGTAAACAAAATAGCGCTAAAACTAGACCCTGCTTCTTATAGATCCTCTGTACTAGAATTGTTTGCAAGT
>JAATVR010000664.1 GCA_014523665.1 Nitrososphaerales archaeon TH526 | reverse complement strand
TCTGCTGGTGAAGTGGCAGGTATGGTTCTAGAAGCAGCTACTTCTGAAAATCCCAAACAAAGGTATCTTGTAGGGGAAGATGCTTTGAAGATGATGGAAAAGAGAAAGAATACAACTGATGAGGAATTTGCCAGATTAGTGTTGAAAAGTGTTTTAGGTAGAGACTGAAACACTTACCCTAAACTCCATCTTCACACTAGTCACCAATCCGTTGCATGTGCAATTTTCGGTCCAATGCAATGCGGTATATCAGAGTAGGCATAAAATATTACACTATATTATTCATCACACCATTAGTAAAATAGTTGAATTAGTAATAATTATGGTTAGCAGGCTCTATACTATTTCCATAATTCTTTATCTCCGAGTTTAAGATCGGACAGGCGACCCAAAACGCTTTCAAGCGTATCTATCTCATTTAAGAATACATTACACTCTCGATGATTGTTTGATTCTTTTAATTTTAATTTTAAATCTTCAATTCTTTTGTTGAGTGTATTTTCAAATTCGACGATGATATCAGCTAACTCTAAACGCATTTTGGTAGTTCCAAGTTGTAGTTGTTTTTGCTCGCCATCCCGATTCAAAATCGATTTGATAACCATTGTTGCCCTATGCACAAATTCAATTTCATCTTGACGATCAACAATATACAATGGATTCAATTTTACGTTAGTTGCGATCTCCACTTCCTCAATAAGCGACCCAATTTTTTATTCAATAATTTTATTCAGTTCAATGAGTTCATGCATTAAAAATAACTAGTCAATTTGCGATATAATCAGTGAAATGCGAATAGAATCGGGGGGGTGTATAGCTTAACTTGTAATAACCGTTTGAATGGCTTATAGTTTGAAGATGACTATAGGCTTGTTCATTCAGATAAAATATCAAAGCCTATATTAGTTCAAGTCTCTTTAATGAAGGAAGATAAGAAATCTACCTTACAAGTTTATCAAGCTGTTTTGTTACATCAATTATTCTGTCAATGTTATTGCTAATTGGTGATCGATTGTAATTGAGTATTGCAAGATCTATTCCAATTTCTTTGATTTGTCGCAAGTCGTTTCCTAATTGTTCCACATTTCCATTTAATAGATGTCTGGCTTTTGTTTGTTGCCTTTGCCACTTACTTCTAGGCTCTGTTGGTTTAATATTATCGTCACTACTCAAACCTTCAATATTGGGATAGACAATCGCTGCGATTTCAATATCATCGGGATCCCTATTTACTTTCAGACACTCTTTTTCTATCATATCAATATTTAATTTAATCTGTCTCAATGAATTATGTATAGTACAAATCCATCCGTTAGCATGATTTGCTATCCTAGCAAATGTTCTCTCACTATAGCCACCAAGATAGATAGGGATATGAGGTATCTGAAGTGGTTTAGGACCAATCTTTGACGGAGGAATATCATAATACTGTCCTCCAAATTCTACAATGGCATTTGTCCATATCTTTTTTAATACTTGCAAGTATTCGTCTGCTCTATCACCTCTATTCTTGAAAGGAATACCTGAGGCTTGATATTCATCTCTTGCCCAACCAATTCCTAAACCTGCAATAACCCTACCATCAGATAAAATATCAAGCGTAGTAAATCTCTTTGATAGTATTATAGGATTGTGAAAAAACATATCAACTACTGACGTCCCTAGCTTGATCCTTCTGGTTTTTGATGCCACAAACGTAAGCGTTTCAATCGGATCAAATATGTACTGCCAGTCATGAGGAAATTTGCCGTCTTTACTTCCGGGGTATGGATTCTGCGGGTTAATGGGCCATATCAACCTCTCCAGCACCCATAAGGAATGAAAACCTGCAATATCAGCCTCTTCTGCAAGATGTATGATATTTTCTTTTTTGGCCTGATTTATACCAGTTTGTGGCAGCCGCAATCCTAGTTGCATATTTTTACTTGTGAATCATATGATATAATAGGCTACTAGATTTAATGAAAGAAAGGGATCTATTTTATTAGGATATTTTGTTAGGTATTCTGCTAACTTAGTTTGCAACTGATTTCAGTGCCTGCAAATGCTGTATTCTAGCCATTTGCTTTAGCGAATACTAATTTCTACGGTTTCAGTTTTGTATAGTATGATTAAAAGTCTTAGTAAGACATTGTTTTAGAACCATAGAAGAATGTTATATAAAGAATGTCTACCTAGTACATATTCTACCTACATGAGATGGATTTGTGTTTATTGTAATAACTTAATGGATAAGACAAACTTTACAGAGTTCATAAAGCAAAATGACAACGGCAAGAATAGCAACCAGGAAGCAAAAGAAGAGTATCATAGTTGGCGTCTACTGCCAGATCAGACTTATAGAGAGACCGGGAGATAAAATGCGAGCCGCAGTTATTCCAAAGATTCAAAGTAGATGGCAGGTTGAAGAAGTTCCAGTTCCCAAACCTGCAGCCAATCAAGTTCTGATAAAAATCCATGCAAGTGGATTGTGTTATTCCGATGTACATCTTACGAATGGAGATCTACCTTTTTCTTTGCCTTTTCCACTTACTGCTGGTCACGAGCCGGTCGGAGAAATTGTTGAATTAGGTGTTGGCGTTAGTACTCGAAAAAAAGGAGATAGAGTTGGTGTACCATTTCTACAAACTTCTTGTGGTAGATGTGAGTGGTGCCAACGCGGTAAGCCCTCATACTGTGAAAAGCAGCAAGGTACAGGTGCTCAACTGCAAGGCGGTCATGCTGAATATATGTTAGCAAATGCAAATGCAACAACGTTATTACCAAATGAAATATCATATGAACAAGCTGCTCCTGTATTCTGTGCTGGCTATACAGTTTGGAGTGGATTACGAGCTGCCGATCCAAAACCACACGAACGCATAGCAGTATTAGGAATTGGTGGATTAGGGCACTTAGGGATTCAATATTCTAAAGTAT
>JAATVR010000663.1 GCA_014523665.1 Nitrososphaerales archaeon TH526 | reverse complement strand
TGGTTTACCACTTAACAAATGGGATGATTATCTAATATCATCATTTTCCTCGTTTATCAAGTCTGTTTACGATAATCAAGATCAACTGAACGAGCAGCTCAGATATTCATCGGTTTATCTATCATCATCATATTTATCGACATTCTTTGAATACTTAAAGATAGTTAATAACTATTGGATGAAAGTATGTACACACAGCAGTAGCAAGCTTCTCGGAAATAGATTTAGTGCCTTATAGTAATCCAATAGCTTAAGATTCAGTTCAAAACTAGATTTTCATTAAGACGTGGTAGAATACAGTGACTCATTCAAGAAATCTTGGAATTGTAGACATTTGCCAAATTTGACAAGTGCTAACCGCTAATACATAATCTTACAAATCGCTAGGTAATGCATGTGAGTATATTTGAATTATATTCTTGTACCCTGAATTCATCAACGTCACTTCTGTCCCATGCTTGTATTTGCCGTAGGATCACATTAAATATAGGGCATAAATCCACGAATACCAGAATTATCGCTCATGGAGGATTTTTTATGTTGAAAGTAAAGCTGTGGTTTAGATCGTAAGCTTCATTCCTTTGAACAATCATCTTCACCTCCCACTCGCCTGGTTGACTGAGATATCCACCAGATCCACTGTACTCACCTTCACCTACTTTCGTCAGTTCAGCAGAAATTGGTCCTAGTTCAGCTTGTTTGTTACTAAATATTAATAAAACTGTTTTGACATTAGTGGGGACTTTTCCATCAGAGTCAGATAGCGATACAGTAAAATTGTTATTTATTCCTGAATAAAATGGAGATATCCTATATGTAACATTAACATTGTCTATAGTAGTGCTATTTGCGAAGTCATTATTCGTTATAGCTCTCACATCAGTCTCCGATCTGTTAGATGCTTTCGATACAGTAAATACATAGGAACCCTTTGTGATGTGACCATCATCCCTAGATAGAGCGAGCCAAGACACAGTATAGATGCCTTGTTTCAATTTCGAAGTATCAATAGATATTGAAGATTCTCGAGGATTGTCCGCGCTGACAGCGTAATCATTTTTATCTACTCTTTCATTATCTGAGTTGGTTACGCGAATGTAGCTGGCTTTAGGTTCTGGTCTTTCGGAGAATACGATTACTGCCTTTTCAGGAAGAGTTCCATTTTCTCCAACAACTGAGTTAGACGAAGGTGTAAATGAAGTTGGATTTGCATGTGAATAAACATTTTGAGGAATCAAATTTCCAATTAGCAACATCATGATAGCAAGTGGAATTAATAAAGTCACTGATAAAATTAACCTCTGATTGTTATAATATCGATATTTCGTCATTCGTTAATAATTACCTCTTTCAACATATTTCTTACCATTCCGCATTCATAAACCTTATAGTACATCTCTCGACAAGATAAAATTAGTTACTTCCATTCATATTCGAACCTGTATTTGTCCATTGAATTCTAACATATGATATCTATTACCGAGACTAAACTAACAGCATACTAATTTCTTCACAATATGCGTATTTCAATCAGATCATTATTACCAAAAAATATTGTGATGAGAAATAGAAAGCTCTGATGAAATATAAATTCGCATCAACCTAAAACACTTAAAGCCATTTATTTGCCTTAACAATCGGAGATCGAAAATAATAGTATAAGATGTTAGAAGTGGATCTCGTAAATCTCAAATAGTATATACATTAAATACGAACTCGATGTCTACCGCAGCTTCAACAGATCTAGGGCAGTCTTCAGTTCTTGCTTACTCTTTCGGTAGTAGAGGATACTCATAATCAAGACAATTGCAGCCAAAATCGATGCTGCAATAGTGAATGCATCAATAAACCTGGGTGTAATCTCTTCATTACCATTATTGTCACTAGGGTTGTTATTAGCTGATTGTGAACCCTCCATTTGCATTTGAGCACCAGAATGTACCATTGACGGAGGAGATGTAATTGTCAGAAATGAAGATATAGTAAGGACCGCAATACCAATCAAAGACTCAACTTTAATTGTTTTGGAAAATCGCACAAATGGATCGTATCGAGCACCTCTATTAACATTTGACGAAACACTCAATTGTTCCCGTGATTTACTTCCTTGCTGGGCGATCTCTACCATGACAAGATGTAATTTAATTTGATGATAACCGCCCAATGCAATCATAGGTGCAATCACACATAATTTAAGAATGAGAATGTTTCCATACAAAGAATCAAATAAAGAATCTGTTGATTGAAGTTGAATCCATGCCATATACAATCCACTAATACCAATTACACCCAAACATATGACTGCAATCATTGAGAAATAGGGAAGCATTAATGCTAATGAGAAGGAATTTCTTACAATTATTTGCTCGTCTGCTGAATCTAATTCTCTCCCGTATTCCAAATTGTTACTAGCAGTACGTACTGCACTGACAAGTATCAGTGATATGTAGAATAGCCCCCCCACCCAAATGGAAACAGCCATAACATGAAACCAATCAGCAGATATAGCTAACCACGGAAGGAACTCTGCCGCAGCGTTATGACTTACTATTGCATTGGAGATAATGTTTATTGAACCGCAAATAAGGATAATACACAGGATTATGTACTTAAATCTTTTAATGCCATTTCTATCGATTCTTCTTGTGACTAAAATTGTCCTGCTTAAAATGTAATAAACTATCGAAAGAATTAGTATCAAAATTGATGTGATAATTCTCAGAAGCCAAACTGTATAAAGAGAAGTATTCATTACAATAGAAAAAGTATCAGAGAAACCCCGGCCCAATTCTGATGACAAATTGTATACTTGCAGCATCAAAAAACCGGTGCAAGAAACACATAATGCTACAGCAGACAGGATTATTATCAAGGATAATCTCCTATCTATTTCAAGATTTGTTTGGATCGTATCGCTATGCCTACTGAAATTCATCAATATTCGATTATAGAATATTTTTGATAACACGAGCTGGTTAAAGACTATCCCAACTATCGTACATTGAGCGACTAGTAGCGGTGTTTTTATTAATGCATCATTATATGAAGTGATAGATTCTTCAGAATCCGCTGAATCAGACATAATCATTGAAGGATCGCTGTCTCCCTGCGGAAAAACATGCTGATTGAGAACTTGAAAAGATATGATTGAAATGATGAAAATTAAAAGGATGGGCAAAGCATTTGATATGTGTCTGAAGTGAAAATTAAGCAAGATGAGTCACATTATTATATACTTCTTACAAAGGGATTCAATTTAATATGAAACAACAAAGAAAATGAGTGGGAATACCACATATGAATTGACACGATTTCAGAACAATTTAAGGTATCGATGTTGTCGAATTAGATGTTCCTTCTTGACTGTTTATCATCTGTTGAAGCTCGAAATTTGATACATATTGTTCTGGGAATGACACATCAGCTCTTGATTCGAAACAGCCGAATCCTCCAGATTGACCTATTCTAGTAACACCATTTGATATAGTTATCGTTGAATTATCTTGGGCGGGTTCTGATTCACCAGCAGGTTTACATGTGAACGTATCACGAAATGCAGTACCATTAATATCTCCATATACTGTATAGCTATATGTAGTTGGTATTGTTGGATAAAACACTGCTTCGTAATGTCCTGGATCTCTGAATGCCGGTTCCAGATCTAGGGTAATGTTCTTTCCTCCTGCAGATACGTCTGTCTTAAGAGTCAATCCTTCAATAGGTTTTGTTCCATTTGCTTGAGAATTCATAGGATCGGTTGGATCAGGCCACCATGCAAATACTTCGACCCCTGATTTGTCATCCACAAATGCTGGCTCATTCATAGAACCTACTACAAAGAGATAGTCCTGATCGCCGATAGTATATAGTCTCCTTTCATGCCCAGATACAGAAAGTACTCCTATCGACACAAGAATCAATATCATACTAGTGCCTAATATAGATGCAACTAGGAGATTTTCATTTTTCATAGATCTAGTTTAGTTGATAGGTATTTAAGATATATGGTACATCACTCGAATAAAAATTAGTTTGGCCTAACGCTTAAAGCCTATTAACATATTCCATATCATGTCACATTAAACTTGTTAAGCATCAGAAGAAGTATTGAAACTCATATTATCCATATTTATTCTTTCAATACCACAATTCTGATCCTAGTGAAATCTTACCTTAAGAGCAAATTTTTTTTATCAATTTCAATCATTTTCTAGTTGTAATCCAAACGCGGTCATGAGATTAGGGTGGATTCTTGTATGTACAATTGTCATAATCTCCACTGGAGATGATTTTCTATCAATATTTGTAACTAGTTCTTTTAGTGCAGTTGATACATTGTTAATTGATTGATCTACTGTTTCAGAACCTTCAGCTAGTGAAGAATTCATTATTTGATTGTCAAAAAGTTCTTGTACTTTCATAGCTAATGCTCGCGCAGTCTGATAATCTGTTATATTGACTAGCTTATCGTCAGAATCAGACATATCCTCTATTGACTTATTATTGCCAACACTACCTCTACCCATATTCATGGTAGACATCGAATGCATACTGATACTATTTTCACTATCGCTATTAGTACTATTATTATTATTACCAACCATTGTCATCAGAGACATGTTGGTCATATCATATCCAACTGCGAAAGCATCTCCGTAATTCCTAAGCACTCCATCTAATAACTCCACTGCAGCCAACACCTGTATAGTAGAATTGTTCAGTTGATCTGGATCTATTCTTGCGGTAACGATTTCATCCAGAATACCATCGATATCATCTACTAAAAGCTCTGTATCACTAGCCGTGTTGTTACTAGAAACTGATTCTGTAGATGTTTTTAAAGATGCTAAATCCGTATTTAGATCATCAGATAATCTCTGGTTTCTTTCTGCTATCTCTTTATTAACATTGTCTGTCATCAGTATTAATGCTTTGTTCGCATGCTCGCTAGCCAAAGACATATTATTGTTTGCTATATTCTGTTGAACTAGCTGAGCTTCTGCCTTTATAGTGTTAACTAAGGCAAGAAATGATGCACTCTCATCAGAAGAAAAATTGTGCCCCAATAAAGTATGAGTAGATCCGGCCAACAAGACCACCGTAGCCATTAAAAATGGCACAACTAATTTCTTCTCAATTTTCATTAATCGCATGACATAAAATTCTGATCTCTGATAGATAACACTTATGGTTCAATAATTTATTGAAATAATTTTGTTTATTTGTCTGTCGGTGACGGATTAAATTGAACTGACTTTCACATTCTTTTTAATTTAATCAGATCTACTA
Organism: Nitrososphaerales archaeon TH526; assembly: GCA_014523665.1. Taxonomy (GTDB): domain Archaea; phylum Thermoproteota; class Nitrososphaeria; order Nitrososphaerales; family Nitrososphaeraceae; genus TH5896. The sequence goes on along the minus strand of JAATVR010000663.1, from coordinate 1,265 downwards.
TTTGACTAATAGTAACCAGTTTAACACCCAACTATATTTTAGACCTGTCAATTTCAAGGGACAAACCTTGAGAGGACCGTTATATCAATAAGCGTACTGCATATTCTTCTCAAGTTCTCAGAAGTTTATTCGTCTACTGTACCATAATACTTAATAAAAAGTTATAGATCTATGTTTTATGCGATCAAATACTAAGTTTATATGTATTGCATTCATAATTGCCGGATTAATTGGATTTGGCACATATGGAATAAACAAAACGACCACGCAGGTACTAGCTAGCCATTCTGTTGGCGACAATATGACTGGAATGGCTGGGATGACAAATATGACTGAAACTGAACACGCGTATAACAAGTCTGCTAATATAGTACGAGACTCGGTTGCGGAGCTTCTTGAAGGCAAAAGTCTTCCCGCCGGCCAGTTTATTCATCTATATGATAGCACACCATACAAAATAATGAACGGACATATTGCTGTGAATGTACCATGTGAAGACAATTCGACAGCTAGCGTTCAGGTTCTCATGGGACAAGCTCCTAATTTCACTGCAGCCGAATTAGAAAATCTACCCGAACTATCAACACCTGGAGAAATGTGTCTTTACCATGTTGATATAGCCCCACATGAAGAAGTAATTACAGATGTGGCCATCGCAAACCCTAGCGATTCTGACCTAGAGTTTCCTGCTGGAAGTACTGTTGTTGTAGGTATAAATGAAATTGCACCTGGAGCAGAGGAAGGAGGACATGGTCATGGCGCAGAGGCAACAAATAGTACAGAGTCGTAGAGACGATTACAGATAATGAATAGGAAGATCTGTTAGAGCATGTTTCGAAGGCTTCCTACTCCAAATTACTTTTGTCTGGTTTGTACTTGTTAGGTTATGATACATGAGAATTGGATAGTATCAATCTGGACCTAAACATATAAGAGCAAAAATGGAGAGAAAACATGTGTACTCTGTTGGAAAGCTACTTCGAATAATTGATAGCATAGTCTCTGATAAACCGAGGCTCTTCATTCTCATTTCAATTATCATAGTTTCAGTCCTAGCCATTCCTGTAATTATTCCATACATAAGTCATCCGCAACACATTTACCACATAATACTTCACATTGTTAGTCTCATACTATCGATTTTCCTGTGCATAGTTTCATTGTCGTCATATTCTAGAAATGGCGGTTCAAGGCTGTTGTTCATGTCGCTGGGATTCCTGTCTCTTGTCGTAGTAGAGACTTTGTTCCTTTTCTACGCCGCCAGA
>JAATVR010000662.1 GCA_014523665.1 Nitrososphaerales archaeon TH526 | reverse complement strand
CCCTAAGTAAAATATGCCAGGAAGACAGGAGCATATCAATACGTATGCCACACTTATTGAACAGTATCTCAAGAATGAAACCATCTCACGCTCAGAAAGTGATATTGCCAAAGAGATTCTGAATGTTGAGTTGGATACTGATGATGATATCCCTTCATCCACAAAAGATCTTGATCAGTTGGCAGAGATTAGAGAATCACTACGAAAGCTGATATCTCAAAGAAAGATATTCCAGACATTAGTTCAAGATCCAAACACAAAGGAGGAAACTGCGTACTATGTATGGGAGAAAGACGGGTAACTCATAATCCTCATCATTGGATAACTGTTGAAAGCTTGAAGGTTGAGATTTACCAAAGTATGTTTTTACATTAAGTCGATAAGGCAGTATAAAATTACCTTATTGAGCGCTATTCCTATTATGTGAGGAGAGTCTAGTGGCAGACTAGATAGCAACGGGGCCGGTACAATTCCAGAAGAAACATGCTTAGTCTGTTCCTCTGGCACATCTGCCAATTGCTGGACATCAAATGTAGACAATGATGCTCGTGAGGAAAGTGGCGTGTATACAAGAGGACTGCCCCAGTCATTAAATCCAGTTAATACTGGCGTCCCGCTCCATTACAGCCATCTCCTTGCATATTGATATTCAAAGATACGGATTCTGACGCCATTGAAATTAAAGTCAATTGGGATGCCTGCAACGGTGGTGGGGGACAAGTCCCCTTCCTGGGGTTGCTGGGCCGTAAACAGTCGTCAGACCCGGCGGGGTACTCTGACCAACACCATTTCGTTCGTTCAAGAGCTCTATATCTAATGTTGCGAGAGCAGACCGCGAATAGTCTAGTGGTCTGTTAGAAACCCAGTTCGAGAATTGGAATACATAGTTCATTACGCTAAAGTAGTTGGGTTCACAATTTGGTAAGTCGAAATTTCCGCTGTGGCGGAGTTTTAAGTTATGACCAAATTCATGCATTACCGTTGCAGCCTGTTCATCAAGAGTTCCTACCGGGTGATTCGACACCGGATTTAGGGCCCATCCTTGGCGGCCTAATGTCACTAGTGTATCCATTCCGGGTAGACTTGCTACTCCAGACGAACCTGAAAATCCTAGTGGCTGATCATGTGCAAATACTAGATAGTGGTATGCAAGCCGTTTTGCAGCAAGCAGATTCGCAGCACTAGGACTATTCCTTTCATCCTGGGTCCCAAACCTGTTGAATTTTATGGTTGGAAGACTATTCAAATCAAGGCAGTGGCGACCACGGTGGACATATTCTCGGTCGCCGTTGGGGAATATATCACTGCGGTAATTATCATGCCAACTCAATAGATCAGTAGAGTACATGAGGAAGGAGGCAGCTTCTATAGATCTAGTAAAAGGAGCTTGTAGAACTGCAAAATAAGCTATCGGCAGCCTCTTTAATAGTAACGTGGGTAAATTAGTAGATATGACAGAGTTCGGAAAACCACAACCTTGCCGCAACAAGTGCGGTGCCTGGATCTATTTTGATAGTAATTCCAAGCCAGCTCATACTTCACCGGACAAATGGATCCCCTTAGAGTACTCAAAAGATGCGGGCGTAATGACAGGTCGAGTGCATCAGTGCCCGAATTGGTCAGAATTTCAACGGTCTAATGGCGTAGACCACCTGCAGAGACAAGTACTTACAACACCAACAACTACCGAGACAGCAAGATCGGCTATAACAGAAGCGCTTTCTCGGTACGATATAGCACTCTCAATAGCACAAGCAGCTCCATCTGTAACTGATAAACAAGATCTCATTGTAGCCATGCTTGCTGATTTGTTGAACAATATTGGGAAACTAGTTGGTATACTATCAGAACAGCAAGAACAAAGAACAACCCAATTCAATAAGCTCTTTGAGGCATTAGATAAGTTGATAGAGCTAAATAAGAGGGAAAAAGAGTAATGACTTGTCAACTAACTATTTGTTTTGCCTTATTACTTTTATAACTAATCCAGAATAAAAGCCAATTCCATAGCAATGGCATATCGCCTTTATTCCAACTTTGGTATCATGACTTCCAATACGAACAACGTTTGAAGAATATTGGATTTCATCATGATCAGATATCCTCATCGAACATAATTGACGATATTAACTACTTTAGTTAATCTATCCATAAAAATAGGATAAGTAATCTGCTAGGAAAAGGAAGAGGCCCCTAAGAATCGCGTTTGGTAGATTATTTTACTGTATAATTGCAACCTAGTATGTGGTTGATTATTGATATACCCATTTATATAGTTATAATACCATAATAGTGGTTGTATGCACTTTGTGATAACGGAAAAGAACATCCTTTTGAAGAATGGCTGATATATAGACTCAGATCTAAACTAAAAGAAGCGAACGTGATTATTCAGCATTCTCATATACCTCTCCTACTGTATAGGGATATCATTGAAGAAAGTAATTGTGCCGCAGAAGAAGAAGTCTGTTTATTGGCCGAAAACCATGTTATTATTTTACTTTATGCTTATGGCGGGTTTATTCCTTCTGAATTTCAATGTATAAGGATTCATACGATAGATAAGTTTACGAAATCGATCCTAAAGAAAGATAGAAAAGATTTGCTTCTCCAATGTCTTGAAAATCTTGGATAGCAGCATAACCAGGGCTAAAGTTCACGTTCAAATTAATGTTCGCAATTAATTTACGAACATGTATTAGACGGATCTTGAATCACTGCAATACTTTAGCTTAATTATCCTAATATGGTCTCCAATACCAATGTAACTAGTCTGTTTTATTGAGTAATTCATGATGTTTCAGTTTGTGATACAATAGGTGAAATTAGATGTGTCTATCTAGCCATTAGCACAGAATTGCTTACAACAAACCTGTATACAAAATGAGTACTGACCCAGAATGACCATCAATTATGTCATTTAAATGCTCCACATAACTAATGCACCTCGGATATCCACAAGCCAATATAAGGATATTTCTTAACCTAATAATATGATGATGAGGTGGTACCGTTGGGGATTATGTGATTAGGCTTCTACCTAACGAAACCATGAAGTTCCTTACTTGAGTTAATGCTTGCCTTCATTTTTGCTTTCTATTCTGGGCTTATTTCTCCGGTTTTTTGATGTGAACTTCAATGATATGTTTTAAAGATGTTTTCATAGCTAATTCATCGTTACTTGCGGTTACCAATCCAATCTCCCTGTAAGATAATTTTTTTCTTCCGAATTACATAGAGCATTTCTGGCTATTAACCATTAAGACTTTTTCAGAGACAAATCACAGGGTTATATTGCTTCGTATACTTTCTTTGATTCTAGAAGTGTAGTTAAATTGTATTTTCTTCGTTACGTCTACTTCAAAGTGCGGACCTGAAATATGAATTATTACTGGCTCTTTGCAACCTGCATTCTTCGGGTTAGTTGATACATACTATCATGACATTGACATTGGCAAATTCTTGTTATTTTTGAACTGTTGACAATTTCTAATATGTCGCCTTCGCATAAGCCATGTTCATTTTGCACACACTTTTCCGATTTATATCCAACCAACTAGACTCTTTATCTCTTTATTCTATATATGTATAGATCTAAAAGATCTCAATATATAGCAAAAGGGGCCAGAGACCGTAAAAACCATGAAAACAAGTGAGTACTAGATGGATATTGTCACGATAAGTCCATCGATTCTATATTTGGATCGATACATTTTCGTGTAATCTGATAATAGAATTTAAACAAGAAAAGATTGATATTACTAGTTCCTGCATGAATGAAGTATGGCAAAATGTACAAAATGCGCAGCCGACATTACATCAAATGGCTACGATATCGAAGAATTAGGTCTCCCTAAAGCTACATGTTACTTGGTTTCCTGTAAGCAGTGTAAGACCATTCTTGGAATTGTTCAAGAGAAATAGGTTTCCTGCTCCCGCGAGAACGCCTTCCTAATACATTATCATCCACGAGAAAATATTGTTAGAGGAGGTGTCAATGTCTATTCTCACTGTTAAACAGAATACAGAAATCCATCGAATCGTCTTCAATAAACTTAAATGAGTTTTCTTGAACATTGGTTCCCATTAGATTAGCGTCGTTTTTGACTGTCTTTTCGGCATCTAGCATGCATTTCTGATACTCTGCGACATCGATCGATGTAGTCCCATTTCTATAGGGAACATTAATAACTGCTTTACCATCAGGGTAGTCAATTGTCGTTGTGCCATTAGGATCCGTTATAGGAAACGTTGTTTTGTCATATGTAGGAACCTCTATTGTTGAAGCAAACGAGTTAAAAATTGAACCTAGTACCGCAGTTGCCATTACTATGATTAGGACAGATGCTACTACAGTAATCATTTGCTGAGGAGTCATTTCTTAGATTTCTGTCTATCCAGATATATAATCGGTCCACCCGTGTATACTATAAGTCTATCGCCTTCCTCGGTCTCCCCCCTCAAGCCAATCATTGCTACCCATTTCTTTATCCATCTCCTTCTGGTTCTTCTGTTGGTGGTCCATGAAGATTTGGAGGATTATTAGGACATCCTAGAGCTGCACAATTAACGACAATATCATTCGGTGGTTCTTCCGGTCCTGGTGCTATTTCTGAATGAAGTCTAATTGTGTTAATGTTATTGTGTCTAGTAATCATCTTTTGACAAAGCAATGTAACGGGGTACTGATGTAGATTTACACATCCTATAGCTATGAATACTCTAGATGTTTCTTGTCACTGAAGCCTTACTGCGTAATTTTGGAACTTTATATAGTCTGGGGAACTGCAGCGTCCCATAGTTGTCTCTCCACTCCGCCAACGCACTTCTGGCCATCTGCAGTCATTAGTTCCTTCTACTTAATTAGATTGCAAGAAAAGCAAATAGGAACTACGCATTATAGATAGCAGGAATTAAACTGATTGAAGTTAATACTGAGCCTTTTTTGTTTCAAATTCTGTTTTAAGTCTCTTAAAGATCTCTTGTTGTGTACCAGGCATTTTTGTTAATAGTCTTTGTATTGATTGGATAACACAGTCAATTGCTTCTTTATCTGCAAACTCGAAATTAATTTTACCTTGATCTGTCTCGATAATCTTTATACGTTTACAATCAGGATCATTACAAATTTGTTTTGCAGTGTTTGCAATACGATTCGCCCATTCGTTGAATGTAGTAGGATCTTCAGATTCCTCTAGGTCCTTAAGCATTTTTTGTATGTCGTCAATACTTTTGACATCAATTTCGAAACCCACTGTATAAATCGTTGATTTTATAACAATGGAGGCTTATAAAAAGAGATGGCCAAGTAAGATTTCTACTTGTAAAATTACAAATATTTGCAAAGGGAAAAATAATAGGTTGATGTTTTTGCTACTATCAAGTTTGGATATAAAAAGGAATGAATGTGTTCAATGTGTTCACTTAATGTCCTTCAAATTGTCACATGCAGGAATTAAAATAGATGACTTGATCTACTGCGCAAACTTTCACACATCTAAATTCCTATGCAGTACTCCTCCATACTCCTATCTCTGTATCCTGAAAGGCTGAATCGCGTCTCTTAATCAATAGGTGATCCTCATCTGTGGATTTGATTTCATCTATTATATCTGCATCCAACGTTCCTCTCACACTGATTGGGATCTTTTTCAATCTTTCCTCTCTTGACCTTGGCAGAACAAGATGATCATTTATTAATAAATTGATTCCGCTAGGCTTACGTACTGCCTGAGTATAGAATATTGGAATGCTTTTATTTCTACGGAAACTAATCAACTTCTTCATTTTAGTAATATTTTCGGTAATTTTATGCTCCTTCCTAGCTTCGTTTATGATCCGCCTTTACTGACCAAATCGTTCTGCATGTCTACCACAATTAAACCAAAACATAGAACAGTCTTTCCTATTTGTGTTTTACATCAAAGTCATGATTCTTCCATAAATCTTTTTTTTAGGTATCTAAGTAGTGCATTCTGCGTATCCGCAAAGAACAAGCAATATTAGGTACGCGCACAAGAGGCCCTAATATGCGCAATTGTAATACTTCCTTTTTTTATACTTAATCCTTGTGCCAATCCAAATAACAAATCGAAGTACTACAGCAGAAGCAATCATTTTCATTACAGTCAAATTTTACTTTACAATCACAATGACTACATT
>JAATVR010000661.1 GCA_014523665.1 Nitrososphaerales archaeon TH526 | reverse complement strand
CCCGGTAATTGTAGTCAGATGGAAACATCTACTTTGGTTCGTCAAAGGAGAAAAGCCCCAGCTGCCTCTGGACGACAATTCCATCACCGATCTAATAGAATCTAAGAGGTCTGACAAGTCCCTAAATAGGTTTGCACAAAGTACTGTTGAAGCTGAGTATATAATCTCTAAACTGACTATAGAAGACATGCAAATCTTGGATCCATTTCTTGGAGGAGGAACTACTGCGATAGCTGCGGCAAACTTAAATCGTCGATTTATAGGATTAGATATAGCAGCTGAAGCAATCGAATCTGTAAATGCTAGTCTTAGAAAGCTGTACGGCTTGAATCTATAAAGGCTCGACTGAATCTATGAATGATAATAGAAGCTTCCCCATATTCGTTCAGGTAGGGATAGATACCCTATATTTGTGATTGATTCTGGTAACAATGAAAACAGACGAAATCATATGAAACCAGCTGTAAACTAATAGATAATGTCAGGAAACTATGTGGTAACAGATGATAACAATGTTTAAAGCTTCAAAAATCCATCCATTTCATATATAGAATATGCAAGGATTAAACAGGCAGGAAACAGAGGATTACGTCATAGATCTGTATTATAATCAAAAAAAGACGATTAGAGAAATTCAGAAAATAGTAAGAAAATCTCCTCGTGATCTAAGTTTTATTCTCAATAAGGTGGAGCCAGAACGGTCTTCTCTTTCTGAATCTTCAAGAGCCTATCAATTATTTAAAGAAGGACGCAATTTAATCGATATTGCTACCCTTCTAAATCTAAGAGAGAAAGAAGTGACCGAGTATTACAGTGAATTCTGGAATCTAAATGGAATGTATGCCCTCAATCAGATCTATGAAGAAATCAACGCAGAAGGAATTCTGTCAATAGTCGGATTACATAGAAGAATGAAGGAAGAGTGTCTGAGTCCACAACAGGTCAGCAGGATTCTTAAGACGACCTTAACACTTGAACGTAAAAACATAGATCTTGAAGGTGAACAAGCTAGACTAGAAGTAAGCAATAAGCAGGCAGCAAGGACCTTTCAACAATTAACCGATTCTATACAAAATGATCACATGACACTGGAAGAAAATTATTCTGTCATAGGTCAACAAAAACATGAGATTTTCAGTCTGAACAAGGAAAAAACAAGACTTGAAAACATCATTAATTCTATTCAGCTGAATAGTGAAACATGTGTTAAAATTAAGCAGATAGTTAAGCAAGAAATAGAAGGTATTGTGTCTAATCCTAGAATGCTGTTAAGAATAGCCCTTGCTTCTTTATTCGAATCGTCAAGGAAATACCCTGGAAAATTTCAGACCTTGTATTATAACATGCCTTCTCACTTTTCAGTGGAACAAATATTGTCGCAGTCATCAATTAGTCAGACTAGCCAATATAGATACAGTGAGAATGAAGATGAGAAATTACTCTTGGACGAAGCCGAACAGTCGTACAGTAGGATTGTAAATGCCATTACAAATACTTGCATTAATGAGATGCCAAATAATATTGAATCATCATCCCAGATATTACAAGTACCTGACGTAAATGATAATCGGCTGTCTTCGGTAGAAGACACTTATAAGATTCTTGATACCAGAGACCTGTCTCAGATTAACTTAACGTATAACAATATTACATTTCAAGTATATCCTGATTCTGGATTTACAAATGAGCAAAGAAGCGAAACTCAGACGAGACCAAGTAAAAATGAATTAGACCGTTACAACTTCAAATAGAAGGAACTGCAGGTGCAGACGCTAACCAAGAATCACTTGTAGTTAATCCAGCATTCGGTCTTGTACCTGGTCCCCTTGTGGTCGCACTTTCAAACAAATATGTCTATAATGATCATGGAATGCAATGGAATAGTTCTGGCAAGAATGGGTTCTATTGCAGGTTTAGCTACTCATCTTAATTTACTTATCTTTAATATATCCTTAATAGGTGGAAAAGTGCCAGGAGCCCATTTAGGTAGGTTATCTAGATTTGATACGAAGTCATAGACAATTTTAGGACTGCATTTTACCGAGATATTTACCGTTTTTGACTTCATCATAGTATCATAAGTTTGTGATAGCTTCCTAATAAACAACTGAGCCTTGAGCTCTATTCTTCCCTAGTCTTCAGGATCTTTACGTCCTGATATCTCTCTCTTTACCATGCTCACAAACTCAACAATCTCATCTTTTGACAAATCCTTTGGCTCATTTATCTGTAAGGTTTCGATACGATCAATATTATTATTGATTATGCTTCTAAGCTGTATTTCTTGCTCTGATCTGGCAACCGATCTGAAGAGTCTGTCTCTTGACAATTCTTTCATGACCACATTTGTAAGCGTATTCCTGTGGGTAAGGAGTGAAATGCTTGAGAATATCCCAACCAGAATCATGTAACACGCGAAACCGATAAACGATTTTGATACTATGAAACAGCATAGGCTGTTTTATCAAGAAGCCAATTACTGCGGAACAGCTGTTAAGGCGTATTAAAACAGAGTTAGAATAAAATCAGAATTAGAGAAATAATTATTCCACCTAGAGTATGATCGGGCTCATTTCGATATCAGACTGATGCAACTATCTTCGGTTATCAAAAAGAAGCTACAGTAATCATTAAGTGCTGTACGAAAGGGGATAGCTCCTGCTGCTACAGCTTTTCATGAATGTTTTCATCATTATTATCAACAGTAATAGCGACTAACTCAGAATGTATTATAGCTATCAACCTTATGATTTCCTCGTAGTGATTCCTCAATAGCAAGCTCTTTGTCTTACCATGCAACTCAGGAAATGCGTTTTGGGATTCCCTTATTCTAAAGAGGGCAGAATCAATCTTGTTTACATAGAGAACACGGCTTAGTCTAAGCAAGTAGTACTCTGCTTTTAACAAAATAGCCTTATCATTCTGCGAAACATCAGTGCGAGAGGCGAATGCCGAAAGTTCTCTCTTCTGTTCTTCTATATCTATCCTAACCTTTGAAAAAAATTCTTTGGACATAGGCTATTTGTTATGAATAGGATGGTTCAACTATTTACCTCGTTCATTTCTGAGGTTTGAGGTCAGATTATAGTAATATAGGTGAATTGAGCTCTTTCCGATATCAGTCTGATGCAGAAAATTACAAGAAATAACGTGACAATAACATATAGTAACACAAGATAGCAAGAGCTAAATCACTGGCTGATTCTGAACTGCCTAATGAAGATAGTGAAAATAATAATTTTGCCTACCACTTACTGGGACAAAATCAATCTGAGCAAGACCAATAATATAGAGCTAACCTGTTTTCGTAGTAGTTAAGAGATTATATTACTAGGAACGTTATCTATCACATAAAATGGAAGCAAGTACTGAAAGGTTCCAACAGGCTGATCTAGATCCGCTTTCTGGTATAATTTCAAATTTTCTTGGGTCAGTGAATAGCGGGACATTTACTATTGAGCTCGATAGACAACCCTTATTGCGGCTTAAAGTTAATCAAGATGATATAAACAAAATAAACTTAGAGTTTGGACAGAAATTCATGGAGATACTTTTAGAAGCGTTCACTGAGATGATTTCTAGTAGGATAAAAAAACTTTCATAAATGAAGAAGTGATCGTAATAGTTCAAATCTACCTCATCTTTTACTGATTTCATGTAGATAAACTGTTTAACTATGTACGAGGGTTTTCAACTTCTCTTCAACTTATGTGACCACAACATATCATCCTTCTGTTACCCTATATTTGTGATTGATTAGAAAGAATTACTACCAATTATAAGAACCTTCTTACCATCTTTTTTATCGACAATAATCTTATTCAATTCTATTCCCTGCCAGCCAGTTTAACAAGTTTGGCGTACTATCTAACTTTGAGAGTAAACTGAACACAGATTCATACTGTGGAAGACTATACCTTTGAAAGAAGAGAGGTAGTCTTCTCAGAGTGTTGAATTGTCTCAATAAATTCTCTTTTCAGATTCTGTTTAATTTCTCTAATCCTCCGAGAGGTCAGTATCGCCTTATCTCATAATAACTCAAAAAAATATTGTTGTTGTATTCATAGATTCCAGCGCGAGCTGAGCTCAATCCTACACGAATTAATATACCAGCACGGAGAATATCAGAAATTTCACAATTATTCAAGAAGAATAATAGATAATACATATACATGTACATCGATGAAATGGTATTTTTGTTAGTATGCCAAATCAGATTAATCTGTATGAATAATAAAAAAATGACAACTGCAGCCGAAATAGTATTCTTTGATGATGAGAAAGGGTTGCAGAGATGTTTGAGTTCCATACAGGCGTACATAGATCTGATAATCATGATAGATGGAAAATTTAAGCAATTTGAATACGATCATGATCTGAGTATGGATAATTCAAGAAGAGTTGTGGGATCGTTTCCAAATGCAGTCTATTATTGTTACCCTAATCTTACAGAGATAGAAAAGAGAAACAAGTACTTTGAAATTGCTGGTAGTATAGATATTGATTTTCTTTTAGTTATTGATTCGAAAAACCAGATTACATTAGGGAAAGGTACATAGAAAGGATATTCTACAAACCTGGCAAATTAAGATATCAATTCATTCATTGCAATATGGTGGATGTTGATAATCCATCTAGAAATTTTACAACTAGAAAATTTACATCAGAGATAAATGGTATTATCCTGTACAACGACGATGAACTTAGAAGTAATCATTATCTGCAAAGGAGTATACTATATCAGAAGAATCTAATTGAAAATGAGATGGATGCTCGAACCAGAATACTTACGTGATTCCTATACTGACTGCATTAATTAATTCCTATTTAGTTCGACGAATTACCAAGCAGTAAACAGGAATACTCAGTTTCCATCTAATAGAAACTAAGAATTAGGGTTGGCTACTTGTGTGGAGATTTGGTGTAACTATTAATCGTTGGCAGGTTTGTCATGGATATTGGTATGACATTCAAGACTAGATCTATGTGATTTGCAATTAGTGTTAAAATGACTACTATCATCATTCGATGTTTGACCATCGGTAATGCCAGAGCCATGGTCACCAAAATTTGAGTGGGTATTACATTGTAAGTGTCTAACCATTGAGGAATCCCGATTTCCCTCTCCCCTCTAGGTCTGTCGAAAATCTAACAGGTTTTACCTATTTCTATCTCTCTGCTGAAGTCGTCGTCGGTCTTATGTTTCTTAGTCTTTGTATTTGTATTTGTATTTGTCTTAGTGCTAGTCTCTGCCTTTGTCTTGGACTTCTGGTTATAGGCCGTTACCGTTTTATCATACTCTTCTTCGTCAACCCAGGCTATAGCAGTCTGCTCTGCGGCATTAACTCTGATTACGATGGGTAAGATTGAAGTATATACGCCGTCGCCTGTCACTTGTGTTATTAGAGGTTTGAATGGCTTCTTACCCTTCGAGATCATATTATGCTTTAATGTGTATTCTCCGAATGCTCTCCTAGCCGTTTCTTGTCTATTGAGCCTTGCTTCTAATTCGTCTACACTAAGACCTGTATCGGGTGGCGTCCCTGCTGGACCTTCTCTCTTTCGCAGCAGGGCATTAGATCGTTTGATAGGATCCTTGTATCGATCGGGTAGACATTTCCGAAGATATTTCTCACTCCATTTCACTCTGGCTTGTTTTAGCACATCAAGGAGTTCATTGCAGATCCCAGAGATTAACTCCGGTTTACCCATCTCCTTTAATTGCTCCTCAATCTTCCTTCCATATGTTAGTACCAGTCCCTTCATGCTTGTGTCGAAACCAGCATAAGCCTCCTTGGCTTCCAGGGCAAAAGTCTTCAAGATACTTTCGATAGGTTTGTGTACTGTGAAATCGTCTTCCTTCAGTATTGCTATTCCTTTGGCATGCTGCACTTAAATTTGTTGCTGTTGCTGTTTCTTTCTACTACTACTGCCGCTACCGCTGGCTTCGTGTATTGCCTTTCTAATATGATTACGTTCTCTTCTTGAGACCATGTCTTGCTATCTTGCACACTATGGTGTGCACCCTATATTACTGTTTGCACACCGTGTGCAAAATCCTAAGCGTGTGACTGCACAGCCGAAATATCACAGACTACCAAACCACCATAAACTAGTGATCCAAATATTTAACTGTTACCACAAAACGAATATATTACTGCCAGTGGTAACTATAGTTAATCGTAATTAGCGTAAGCCAGGTACGAGAGTATTGGAAACCGGTATACATTTCGCCGGAGGAAGGTGACGTGAAGAAATGAAACAGAAGAACAAAGAACAACTACAAAATATTGACTTTCCGAAATACTGCAAACAAATAGGAATACTGGATAGCGACGAGCAATTATTGTCAGTTGAATTATCTAATCCCATAACAATAGTCATTTCCATGAAAAAGCTCAGTACAATGATAGCGCCTATACAACTACCAACTACGACGCTCTTTATCTCCATATTTATTAGTGATGACATCTACCTCTACACCTTTAGTCTGTTACACCCTTACAATATGCATCTTCTGGTTTTACAAAACCTCCTGCATCGCAGATATCTCCAACGGTCTTGCAGAATTTAGGATCATTATAGTTGAGACAGTATTTTTCAGCATCTTGATATTTGAAACAACCACCAGGAACATTACAAATTTCAGCAGGTTTTTTGTTAGTAGCATTATGCAAAAAAGTCAGTGCAAGCTGGATCATCAGGATTTCTAGGACAGTAAAGCTCATGCCCTTCAATTATTAGTTCACAAGTATCGTCTGTATTGCCCTCCACTGATTCACATCCTGCTCTGAATCCATATCTGTATGCACTATTATATTCAGAACATCCACGATCTCTATCTTTATTGAAAGCTACGCTAGAGTTACCGTCTTCAAATCCTTTGTCATAACAACTCCTTCTATTCTCTTCTTGCAGCAGTTGATGTTGTAAATTAATTGGATTATTTTTGAAACTTTCACATTCATCTGGCATATATCCAGCATCTCTGCAAGCATATCCCCAAGATGAATTGTAGTTATCATCTCCTTTGTCTTTACATTCGTCAGCTCTATTCTTATCGTACTTTCCTGCAAATCCAGCATCATAACCGTCTACCCAACAATCAACACCTTCCTCAGTGGTATCGTCAGGATAATCTAATCTAGGCCCTCCAGCATATACATTGGAAATAGCTCCTACTATCAAAAGGGAAATGATGGCTAGTAATTGTAGTTGCTTCATTGTTCTATCACACACCTTGAATCAGGAGGACAGTTTATGATCGTCGTAGTTTGCTCTTGATTGTTGTTTTGACTCTGGCTCTGGCTCTGTTCATTATCCTGGCTCTGGCTCTGTTCATTATCCTGGCTCTGGCTCTGCGCTTGACTATCATCAACATCAGCAATTGGTGAATTTCTGTTTTCTTCTACGAATAGGTTAATGAATACATGTTCTGGCTGTTTAGCTTCTGAATTGTATCCAGTATCACAAGCTGATTCATCATAATTATTTGATCTTACACAGATACGAAATTCACCTGTATCCATAAGACCACTTGGATATTGTAATGTAACTTCATTTGAACTTGAATGAATAACGGAGGTATCATTGCTGGTAGAGTAGATTGAAAGATGCATGTTGGTCTGTCGCGCTGATTTACTCCTTTTGGCCTTTACATCACTAAGTATTCCTGTCTCCATTACAT
>JAATVR010000660.1 GCA_014523665.1 Nitrososphaerales archaeon TH526 | reverse complement strand
TTAGTTTGCAGTGTTGAAAAGACTTCTGACAAAGATCTCTCTCCTGAAACAAGAGATGCGATATTGGATATCCATCAAGAATTGCGTGTTCCATTACAACTCGAAAAGGCTCAATTCTTACGCTCACTGCACGATCGAAATACCATTTTGATAACCCTCAAAATTACAGAGGGATCTGGGATCAGTAATAGCGCCAATAACTCCAGTGGCGGCGGTGGCTACTATACCAATATTAGCGCCAATGATGAATTTGGATCCGTTAGCAACAAAATAGTTGGCTACGTGAAGGGTGGACCTTTGGAAAATTACACTCTTAGGAGAGGCACACATGACGAAAATTGGGGCAACCACAACACCGTATACATGGAATGGATCTGCATCAAGCCTGGATATTGGGGCGAAGCCGGCGGTCATGAGCTTAGAACCAATTTTCTACGCGAAGCAAAAATCAATGGATTTGAATTTGTAACCGGGTATGTTCATCGAAGTGTAATAGTGAACAGAATAAACAGGGGAGAATCAGTACAAATAGTACAAAAGTATGATCCTGACAAATTGGATTATTATAGGATCGATCTAAACAAACTATTGATTGACATCATGGAACCATCACAACCGCGTTCGTCGTCACGATCATATGTGTAGAGGGTAACATGACATCAGTTACAGGTTGTAACTTTAAGTTTGCATGATGATGAGGTATTACCCTCTAGAAATTGCGGCGTTCAATTGTTCTGATGTAAAGTTGATCAGATCTAAATGGATCTCTCTGAAGCGGAAGGCAAATTTACATTTTCCAAACTAGTAGTAATGAGAAACTAGAGCATAATCAAATCATCTACAGGCGATATTACTATTACCCCAGAGCTGGTTGTACCTGTGCTTCCAGACCCCTTTATTACTGAAATTACTTGGTCCAACTTGTCTTCCTCAACGATAGTGACTATCGTGTTTCTAGTTGAATATCTCATTTTCATAGTCCTCCCTTTGAAGCTCAATTCCCTTTTTTCACCTTTGCCCATCCCTTTTGATTCGAAAAACGTCGCTTGAAAATTCGACGACTCCAGAGCTGACAACACTGCTTCTGACTTTTCTGATGATATATAGGCTTCAACTCTTTTCATGATATTATCTACACCATTATCTGACAGCTGTTACTTATATTTAATATCTTTTCTTTAATCGTCTTGTCTTTTAACTAATTTTTATCCATAGTAGGGACGTGAGCGTATAAACGGTCAGCTGTAACAAGGTCTTGTCAGTTCCTCGTGATCTCCCAACTGATTTGAAAGGCTCGCTAGGCACTAATTTATTACCTAGCCCCCCATTCGTGGCCCAAAATTGAGCCAAAGATTTGGGTTCGATGAATGAAATGGCAAGTGCTAGCAGACAGACAACCTCCTTGATTCTCATTAGAATCATTTGACTCTATTAGCGTAGAGCATAGTCGCCCATAATTCTAGTGGCAGTATAATCTTCTTGTTTAGCTCGCAATCCATAATGTTGTATCACAATAATGTATAGAAAGTGCCAACGCTTATTATTGACCAGTTGTCGAAACAATGGCAACATATTCGGTCTTAGTCTGAAGCGTAAATACCTTTACGTGTATCATGTTTATTGGTCATATTGCCCCTCCTCAATAAGTCAGGCTGACTTGATATTTTTGGAATCTGCTCTAGCCTGAATAACGGGTTATCATGTAAATTGACAAACAATCCATTCAAAACAATTGATCAATCGAAAATGTGAATATATTTCATGTGCTCTTAGATAGCTTATATTTCCCGCTTCATTTCATGCACAGACACAAGTTCCGATACTAGTTCAAATGTAGAAAGAAGGTGTCTTTAGACATATTGAGGGGAAAATTTTACTAATTAGGGAGATTGCCTAATAGATTGGATAGTTCACCGTATCTTTCCAAGAAGCGCAAACCCTTCTGTGTAGTCTGGTAAGTCTGTTCCTCCTTGTTATGTGCCAAGAGAGCGGCATTTAGGGTAAGCGATAGT
Organism: Nitrososphaerales archaeon TH526; assembly: GCA_014523665.1. Lineage (GTDB taxonomy): Archaea > Thermoproteota > Nitrososphaeria > Nitrososphaerales > Nitrososphaeraceae > TH5896. The sequence goes on along the minus strand of JAATVR010000660.1, from coordinate 2,242 downwards.
AATCCCTTAAGTTGGGACTGAGATAATAATGCACCGTACATCATCTTAGTCTTCAGAACAGGCCCTTCACTAGCAACCTGTAACATTTGTGCTATGAGATCTATTTTACTTCTATACTTCATTGAATATGCAGATCAAATATTGAAGCAGTAACGATAAAGATATATCTATCGGTAAAATTTTGCGTATGACGGCCTAATCTGTAGATCCTTTTATCAGGAAGGTTGAGCTTAAAACCCCCCCTCGGTAAGTTCATGCGTTCCAACACGGAGTAACTTGCCCAACCGCAGATTTCTGGGGGGAAGAAGGTCTAAGCCTTAACTCCTCATATAAATTTCTCGTGAAACAGCTGATTCCGCTTTGGTGTTTGGCCTCCCAATATTCCTATTCATCACTGCTGCCGCTTGACCCTGCGTTGTCATTGCTGCTACCACCAGTATTATCAGCATCATTCGCTCCGCTTGTAGAAGGGTTGGATGCACCTTCACCCCCTGAAGGAGTATCACTTGGAGTTGAACCAGCTGTAGTTGTACCCGTATTATAGATTGGCGCGAAGCAATCCCTTATTTGTTGTTCGGACACAGAACCGTCTACCTCAGCGCCAGAAAGGCAGGACTGAAATTCCTGGTAATCCTGACTTGCAGAACTACTGCTACTACTACCATCGCTACTACTACCATCACCACTACTACCATCACCACTACTACCACCATCACCACTACTATCGTCGCTCTGTGCCGAAAGTGGTGTAAGAGCATACATGCATGCTGGCAATATCAGGATTAAAAGCGTCATTGCCGTTATATGTGGAAACTTAATTTTTGGTTTCATTGCGCATAATTTAATGATAATATATATAACAATTGTCATCTGAATATTCTGAAGAAAGCATCAGCAATACTTGACAACCAATTAGATTGCAAGTCAATGTGTGTCTTTGCTGCCAACTAAAGCACAATTCCACAAAAGTATCCCAACTATTTCATACATTCTTAATTCGAGGTGATAGTTTCGATTCCTCACTCATTCAGAAGTCATTATACTCAACGAGTCAGTAGGCGATTTATAGCCCATAATCATCTTGACATATTGCCGAGATAATCTGGGGATTCGAATTCAAAGTAGCAGATTTTAAGTCACTGTCTGCACCACTCACCACTATTCCACTAGTCCCGCACATCATCGGTCTGAACGAAAACTGGGCTATCAAAACATAGCATATAAAAAGGCATCTTGAGTTTATATTGCTTACAACCTCTAGGAGCCAGTGTGATAATTGTGGAAATAAGCGTAAGGAGTGAGACTGTTGATTACATACTAACTATATGTGTAGTCTGGCTGATAATGATAGGGTTTTTTTTAGTTCTAACCCGAGAAGTAACACTTCTCATAGGCGTCGCCTTCCCTGTATTAATTATCATACTCTTAAAGAATAGTGGAACCAAGATTAGTTAGGACTACAATAGGGCGGTTATTATCAAAGTGTCTATGAAATTTTGAAGTAGATAATGTTGACGGACGGGTATGCTATTTCATTCGTTTGGGAGTAGGTTCTCTATTCACAAGTCCATGAGTTGGGGCGAGGCCGCGCGGAAAGGCGAGTGACTTGTCTTGGCCGGATAATAAACCTTAAACATGCCACTGACAAAGGTGATCTCGTGTGTAAGACTTCCGTTTTGTTGGGGGACGAGCTTGCAAAATATGGCTTCGGGAGCTCTCACCCTCTAAATAATAATAGAATGGAGGCATTTTGGAATAAATTTATGGAACTTGTTCCAGACAGATCGTTGATCGAAATCGAAGAGCCAACTGCTGCCAATGAAGAGACCATATTGTCTTTTCATGACAAATCGTATGTTAACTTGGTTAAACAGTACTCTCAACTTGGTTCTGGGTATTTAGATGCTGGCGACACTCCTGTCTATCAAGGTGTCTTTGAGGCGGCTGCGACAGTTGTTGGATCAAGCCTGAAGGCTTTAGAAGCAGTAGTCGAGAGGAAGAATGGATGTAGGCATGCTTTCAATCCCATTGGTGGGTTGCATCATGCCTATCGAGGAAATGCATCTGGATTTTGTGTTTTTAATGATATTGGGATAGTGATATTACGAGCTAGGAATAAATACGGTCTAGATAGAATAGCATACGTTGACATTGACGCACATCATGGCGATGGAGTCTATTATGAGTTTGAAAAGGATCCTTTGACTTTTATCGCAGACGTACACGAAGATGGCAAATATTT
>JAATVR010000659.1 GCA_014523665.1 Nitrososphaerales archaeon TH526 | reverse complement strand
GATCCTGACGATCCCAACTCCTGGCTTGTCCAACTAACAAACCATGATGCGGTTGAAGTAGTGATAATTCAAGCATTTGCAGAATGTGCAAGTCAATGAGAGTAACACTAGACATTTCTTATTCGCGCCATACCAAGCTGGCTAATAATGGCTTCATCTAGAATTTGCGGATCATTTGGTGGAACCCCTTACATCTGCCTGATGAATTTTTGACTAAAGGTACCTGTTGAATGTTAGGCTGACACTATCAGGCTCTGCAGGGAAGGATGTATTTTGACATACCTTTGGCAATGTCTAGCTAGCGTCTTGCTGTTGTCCAACAGGAAAAGAATCTGATTCATCTAGGTAGATAAATGATACATTCGTCAACCCACGCATTGCATCTAAATGATGACTACTCCGTTAAGTTCTATGACTTCTCTTTAGTGTCAAAAATAGAGTTTCTGAGATCTATTTTTTGTCGAAATAGATCTTTCATCCTATCGATAAGTGTGATTGCTAACTCCTTCCATTCTTTTGGGGTAATCCGATTGCATGATTAAAATCAGTCTTCGCTGGATTAATCTGACGAATCCAATCAGAATAAAATGGCAGACCTTTGAGTACTCCAAACTGTTGTGTATAGGTACTACCGAACTGTTCTTCGTACTTATCCAGTATTTTCGATAGGTTTTGTAGTGTCATCAATAACTAATTCACTGTTTTGGACGGCTCTCTCAACGACTGTAGCGCTTGACAGTAGCTCTAAATTCATTTCATATGCTTGCATTGCAATAGATAAGGCCTGTAGTTTATCTCTGGTTATGTTATTATTAGCGATAATATTATTATGCTTCAGTGAGTGTAGAGAGTATTAGTAACTTCATCAACCATAAGTTGATCTAGGCATACTTCTAGTGTGTCACCCCGTATGTTTAATTAATCTCTAAAAATGTTCGTATTACCTTACTGAACTTTTCAGGATACTGATACATCCATCCATGACCTGCTCCTCTTATTTGTACAAGCCATACCAAAGGAATTCTTTCAACTAGATATAATGAAGCTTTAGGAGTAGTGATTACATCTTCTGTGCCAACCAAAACTAAGGTGGGTGGACTAATCTGTGAAGGAGAGTCATATGTCCCTTTCCAATTTATTATTGCTTGTGCCTGTTTTTGAACAGTTTCAAGAGATAATGTTCCTTTAAGTAATGGAAAATGGTTTACGTAATCTGGATTCTGTTGAAGCCAAACTTGAGGAAAAAACAAGGAAAGAACTTGCCTTGCTTGCTCTTCAGGAGTACCTGATATATTATTCAACGTTTGCATTAGTTGAGGATTTGAAGGAATAGCTTTTTCTCCACCAGGGCCCGACCCATACAAGATAAGGTCGTTAACTTTACTTGGATGAATGAGTGCTAGGTCTTGAGCAATGTAAGACCCCATTGACCATCCCAGAACATCTGCTCTGTTTATACTGAGTGCATCCAGTAGACCTGCAGCATCATTAGCAAGTTGACCAATCGAATATTCCTTATCTCCTATGGAGGAACCTCCTGTACCTCTGTTATTGAATACAATCATACCATAATCTGATAAGGCAAGTGCCTTAAGTATAATTGGCTCCCACATATCCATAGTCACCTTCAATCCAGGTACAAAAATGATCGGCTTACCCCTCTCAGGACCAATTATCTTGTACTCTATTTCTATATCATCAACCTTCACCTTTTGTATTGGAAAGCTGTTGACGAATTCGTCTGCTTGGCCTTCAATAGGTCGTTTCTCTTTTTGTTCTTGTCTTTCCATTTCAATCACTTCGGATGATATTTTTTCATGTATCATAATATACGGTATAGGATATATGGTGATAAATTATGGACGGGAGTGCAACACCCGTATTCTACACAAATTTAGCAGCAGATGTAACGTCCAAAAATTGCCATGGTTGATCATTCGTAGCTAACCTTATTTGAAGCTCCCCACTATGACAAAGCTTAGGTAGAGTAATTATTTGGATGCCAAAGATGTAAGGATATTCTGTGAAATAGCGTTTAAGGGTCTGGATTATGATTCTTTCACGGATAGACGAGTTAGCCCATTAGCTATCGCAAGGAAGGTTGGATTAGATGAGAAAACCGTTCGGATGAGAGTAAAAAAGATGGAGGACGACGGATTTATCAAATACTATCAGGCTATGCCCAGTCTGGCACTTTTTCAACTGAAAAATATTAATACATATAGGTTTGAAGCCTTGAATATTGCCACAAAACACCGAGTAATAGAGTACGTTAGAGAACTTCCATTTATTGTAGAGGCAATTGACTATATGTGGCTGGTAGTGTCAGTTAGCATTAGCGGTACTTCCTCTGAGGAAATAGATCAGGCGGCTTCTGAACTGGCAAGTAGATTCGAATTGTATAAGTGGATTCTTGGAAGCCGCATAATAAAAGAACCTATATCAAGTGGAGATGGATTGGATTGG
>JAATVR010000658.1 GCA_014523665.1 Nitrososphaerales archaeon TH526 | reverse complement strand
CTGACCACCGTTGTTATTCGGATTGTCGTCTTTTAACTTTGCTTTACGGTTAAGAAAGTTATCTATTGCGTTTTGACCTGATGGATTATCGTCCTTATCTGCATATGCTGCCGAAATTGCACCTGTAGTTGCAATCGTTATAGTTGCGAGGACTCCAAAGATAAGTCCTACAAATATGGTCTTTTCCATTGTAATCTTACAGTATGGAGAGTAGTTAATATCAGCGTCTCATAAATGCTGCTGCTTATATTTCGTGACTGGTTTTTTGTTTGTACACTAATGCCAGAACATTAGGGATAATCTGAATTTACTTTGGTGTTAGATGATGATGGACATGTTGATAATGGGCCTGTTGATCAACCTGATGAGGATGATTGATCAACCTGGAGCCTAATGCCAAAACTCGAGCAACAATCTGAATGCATCAAACAAGTCGTCATGGCTAGTTGCTTCTTTATCTAACGCACTTTCACCATCTCCTAATAAGTCAAGCAGGAGCAAGACCACAGTTGCTGCAAAACTTAGGCTTACTATGATAAACGTTACCACATCTTGGGCACTTGTACAAGTTCTTGGACTCTTCAAGTAAAGTACGACGCAGACTTTTCATTATAGTAATCATCATGTCAAAATCTTCTTCAGTCAACTTCTCAATCTCATCGATTTTGCCTTTTATAGATGTCTTCTTCTCATCTGCTAGTAATCCGGATTGAACTTCGCTCTTTGACTTAAACCTTGATTCTACTCGCTGCAATCTTCTCTGTGAAAGCTCACCTAAAACAAATAAAACGATACCAATTCCTGCGAACATCACGAATATCGCAATTATCCGTCCAATCGTTGTAACCGGAGTGTAATCGCCATATCCCACAGTGGTGATTGTTTCCACAGCCCACCAAAAAGCGTCACCTAACTTGGATATATTAGCGCCTGGATGTTCATGTTCGGCCAAGTACACACCAATACCCCCAAGAATTATAATCGATACAACAAGAATAACTGGAATAGCAAGAGTGTTTGCTCCTAGGAATCTGTAAAGGCGATTACTTTTCATAGTAGTGGCTCACATGAGCGCAAAAACAGTAAGTCTCCGACTACAGTAACATCCATTCTAGATAAACTTTCATCACACGATTACGATATCTAAGAAAATAACTAACCATCCAGATAGAAAACAAACCTCACAGTAGTAGTGTGATAAACAAAATTATGGGTATATTTATAACCGAATTTCCAGTTTATATTTACTATGTACCACACTTTCCGGTTAAGTTCAGTATTTTTAGCACAAAAACCAATCTTGTATTATGGAATTAAGATATGTAGCATAGCACAGATAGAGAAATCAGAGCATTTGTGGCTAATGCAGTTCAACTCTATAATAAATGATATAAGGATGAAACCATGATGAACCATAGAGGTTATTGCCAGACCTTTAATGCCTACATATAGTAGAGAAATCTAGTTATCTTAACTTGGTAGTAAACAAGTAAACCAACTCGAAGTGAAGATAGACCATTCGATTTTGTATTTCGACCGGCTACCACTACTAACTTATTCTAAAGGATATTTTGTTCAGCAGCAAATTTCCTAGGGTCTAGTAAATTAAATTCTTCTAAAAAGGCCTCAACTTCTTTTTCTGACTGCAAAAAGGCTTTAGCTTCACCTTTTCGTATCTTATCTAGTTTCCCGATCGCATCTTTAAATTTCTCAATATCCATTACTAATCCATAGTAATCTCTCACTCTTTCCAGAGTTGTTTCATAATGTCTCTTGTCTCCGGACGCCGTAGCATCAGATATTATCATCACATCGTAACCTAAGTTAAATCCTTCCCTTAATGAAGTCTCTACACAAATAGACGTATCAATTCCAGTAAATACTAACAAATTAATGCCTTGACTCTGAAGCATAATCCGGAAATCTGTATCTAGGAAAGCACCATCCCTTCGTTTTATAATTACAGGATCTTTCTCTTTAGGTTTTAGTTCATCGATTGTTACTCCATCCCAAGTACCTCTAATACATATAGGTACTTTCAATCTCTCCTGTCTTGATTTGGGTAAGATGTTATGGACGTTTGTAAGAATATCAATGCCACTTTCCTCCTTTACTGCTTCGGTGTAATAGACAGGAATACCCAT
>JAATVR010000657.1 GCA_014523665.1 Nitrososphaerales archaeon TH526 | reverse complement strand
TATATGTCAGGCAGAGGGATATATAGTGGAGCTTTTGACCCAGAATAGCTTTCCTATGAGAGATTGGCATATTGAACATATGGAAAAGACGATTGTAAAGTATTTAAAGGGAATTTCTGAGACTGCATCAACGTGGGAGAAAAGACAACATCGTAGGTACGGAACTATAGCAAATTGCATAAAACAGATAGAATACGATATTAAACATGTGGTTACGATCGATGAAGTGAGCGGCGTCGTGAAGAAAATTAAGACAGACTCCTCTTTTGAAACCCTCCGTCGCACTGACGGCTTCTATGAACGCTTTGATGAAATTGAAAGACACTTTGCCCCTCTAAAGGAACGACTCGCCCTTTGGAATTAGCCCTCGATAAGCTACCCTAATATAACTCGATTTATTCGCTTGACGACCCTAGTCTGGCAGATTAATAATATCCATCAGATGTTCATACATAGTTGAATGCCGAAACGTGTCAACCTCTTTCAATACAACGAAAGTATATTGTGACTACTTCATCGAGAGCTCGTCACGTAAGCGGAGTCTGTTTTTGCATATCATAGGAACGCGCAAGATTTGCACTATAGTACAATATCTAGAATATTGAGAAATCCAGATTGAGATTGCCTCGTTGATTAATAAAGGGTTTGTCATAATGATTCTCATGAGCGAATTCGGTTTCGTCAAGAATAAAACAAGCTTGCAATTTGAAGATCATTTGACCACTTTAAGAGGCGATATCAGAGAGATCTTGTTGGAGCTTAGAAGGTTCGTAAAGTCGCTGGGTGATGTGGTTATAGAGGAAGTGCGCCCGCATCGAATTGTCTACTCGAAGACGCTAAATTTTAGGACATTCCTTGATGTTCAACCAAAAGACGACGGACTCGCCATAGTCATAAAGCACGGAAGGGGTAAGCCCGAAAATGCTCTTTTCCTCTCTAGCAATAAGGATTTGGAAGAGGCAAAATCACAAATTTCGCAGGCATTCCAAAACATCAGTTAGAGTCAAGCGGACAACAATATCTTAAAACTAGAATATTTCAGCGGACGCGGGTGAACGTGAAAACCTAGTTGACCAAAAGAGAGTTGACATATTTGAATAATAATATAATACCAATCTAGAAACAAGAAATAGTATGACGATGTAAGCAGCGTCAAAGCCACTCAAAGAAACGTGATGTCTCAACTTCACCTAGGCGTCGATACTCAGCAAATTTTATGCAATTCGATCGAACAAAAAGTAACTCAGTGAATTGGCCGGGGAGGTGTAGATTCGTAACTTTTCAGTTCGCGCTAATCCTAATTATTCCCCTGACCTTCTATAACTATCAATGTTAATGTTGACTTTATTTTGTCTATTTTTCTAATGTGCCACGTTATTGTCTCCTTTAGTTTGTCCATCGAATCAGAGCTTATTTTCACGATCATGTCATAAACCCCATAACATCCTTCAACATCATTGATTCCTGGTAGTTTTTTCAGTTCGTTAATAATATCTGCCTCATGACCGAGTTCACAGTTTAGTAGCACGTATGCTGTTGGCATAGCCCTATAATTATAGCCAGTGGTATTAAACTTGTGTATCTGAAAAAGATGTGACAATTACACGGTAAAAGCCCAAGCTGGCCAATTGATTGAGCCCTAAACATTACAAATGCTATTTTAGAACTGGTTGTATGTTCAGTCCTAGAACAGAAGATTTAACTGAAAAAGCGTAAATTGAAAAATTATGCGCTAAATCACTGCCACTAAACAGAATTGAAATCAGAAAAAGAATAATGACAAAAACTGCGATAACAGCAATCAAGATCAGTATTCTTGTCCTCATATCCTTTAGACGAGAAGTTCTTGCAGACTTGCTTGCACTTGTAATTCTCTCTGACACCCCACCTGCTCGCGGTTTCGGTTCTCCGCGGGATATTCTTTTCTTTGCCTTTGCGCTATTCAGAATTGGGATTTTTTTTGGTTGGGCAGATGGATCGGCTATGGGCGTCCGTATTTCGTAGAGAACTACGTCAATTCCCGAACTAGATAGCTCGTTAAATAGACTTAAGGCTTGCGGGTAGTCATTTTCTCTTTGTGTGTTGACAACATGACTAGCTTTGTCCTTCCATTCAATAGTCCAAGTACTTGTAAATGGAGACCTTTCCTCGTTAGGCTCTACTCCGTTGTCAGACATCGTCAATATTATCTCTATTTTGTTATTATATACGTTATTGTTGTCAAAACCAATTCATATTTACAAATATCATTAAAATCTTGTTCGGAAGATCCCAGCTTATTCAACTTTATACAGGACGGCAAGAATTTTAGGATATTCCATTTTCTCAATTCATAAAATGTTTTTGACCTACTCTCATCTTTATTTTTCAGTCTGTATTTCTCAATCTTTATCTACACTACTCCTCCATCAAGATTCAAAATAGCCATTTACCAATGGATTACCATATAGTTGTGTACAGATCGGCAGCAGATAACCTAGACCTTGAAAGCTCTGCTAATCATGATCAACTCGGGTCCACTCGTCAGACTACCAGCAATAACGGATTTGCTGTTAGCAAGTAATCCCGATGATAGGAATGGCATACCACCATTAACCGTGACTGGCTCAGTTTCAACCTTTAGAGTCTCTGCAATAATAGCTAATTCTTCTTCTGACGCTTTGGGATGGACAGCTGCGCCGGTATCGGTTGCAACAATTATCGAACCGATTTGGTAGTATCCGGCCACCGTACATGAGATAACGGGAACGCCAAGAACATCCTGTACTTGCTTGTCTACTTCACCTTTGAATATGGGTGAAACCAATGCACCATTGTCATTTGCCAAAACAAGGTTCCCAACTGCAGTAAACCTACTAGATAATCTCTCTACGTTAAGCCCTGTCGAGCGCCTCATAACTTCAATCTCCTCGTCCGACGAAAAGGACGACAACAAAATACCTTTGTTGTTCATAACAGCCATCGCCCCAATGAGCCTGGTTCCTCCAATCGAAGTGAACACTACATTTTCGACCTCTAGATAACTCCTCAATTTAGTCATCTTGGTTTCGGCGAAACCAAAGGGTAGGATGAGTGTGCTATTGTTTGCTCGTACAAACAATCCTAGATTTGGACTCTTGTAGATATCGTATTTGTAAATTCCCAACTAATAGAGATTCGGTGAGCCATTTCTTCATATGAACCTATTGGGAAGTGGTATCGAATTCATATCGTCAAGTAGCCTTCTGACGACGCCTCATGCAGTACAGAGACAGACACTTGAAAATGAACCACTCAAAATAATAAATACACAAGTATTGGAATATTGGATCAAGACTTACGAAATTGACCGCAAATCATTACTATGATAGGGACGTTGTTTCAATAAGGGACTTTACTAGAAATGAACTAGAATTTCTCTTCAATTTCACGGACAAGATATCTAACCTACCTAGGACTGAAAGAAGCGAATTGGGAAAAGGACGAACCCTAGGTTCAATCTATTATGAACCAAGCACCAGAACAAGAATGAGTTTTGAAGCCGCGATCTCGTCTATCGGTGGTAGCTCAATTGGTATTGCTGATCCTAAATCTTCATCTATTGAAAAGGGCGAAAGTTTGTCAGATACGATTAGAATTATGGATTTGTACTCGGATGTACTCGTATTGAGACATCCACTAGATGGTTCTGGTAGATTTGCAAGCGAATTGTCAAGGAATCCCGTTATCAACGCAGGGAGCGGAAGCGAAGAACATCCGACTCAAGCCATGCTCGATCTATACACAATTCATAAAGAGAAAGGCAGAATTGACGGCCTTCGAATAGGAATTATTGGTGACCTAAAGTATGGGAGAACCATTTATTCTTTGGTTTATGGGCTCGCTAACTATGATGTGGATATTCGACTGATATCACCCCCAACACTTAGGATACGAAAGGAGTCACTATACGGCGTGGAAAACAAGTTAAAGATACAAGAGTACACCGACATCCCTGAGGAGATCTTGTCAACGTTGGATGTCATATATGTAACAAGGATCCAGAAAGAACGATTCCCTGACATACAAGAATATGAAAAAGTAAAAGGTACATATACTATCGATCAAACTACACTCGATAAGTCGAAAACTGATGTTTCAATTATGCATCCATTGCCTAGGTTGGATGAGATCTCGCATTCAATCGACAACACTAGCAATGCCACATATTTCAGGCAAGCAGCAAATGGGAAGGAAATTAGAGCAGCACTTCTGGCACTCATAATCAATGAAGACCCCGTATAATCGAATCGTATTCTGACGATTTTATGTCAGGTATAGTAGTGAACTGCAATTAGTGAAACTACCTAGCTTCCAGAACATGATGATAATATAGAAAATAAGAGCAATACCATGTGTCGAATTGGTTTGATACGATTTAAAAATCAGTAGTGGAAATAACGAGACAGAGTAAATAGATGCAGCTGATAGATCTGTCGCTCGAAATAAATGCGAATATGCAGGTATTTCCAGGGTCTCCTCAACCCCTATTCATGAAGTGGACAAAATATGATATGCATTCTTACGAATCAGAAATTATGATGATGAGCACTCATACCGGTACTCATCTGGATGCACCTTCCCATTTCGTAGCATATTCCGAGAGTATAGATATGATCGGAGTAGAGCGGCTAGTATGTCCTGCCCTCTTGTTACACCTGCCTAAAGGTGCCAACGGATTGATTACCCTTGATGAATTACGCGGTATCGACGAAATAGATCGCGGGATATCAATCGTGTTTAGAACTGGCTGGCACAATATGATAGATAATAAAGATTATATGATAAGCAATCCTGGGTTATCGGTGGCTGCTGCTGAGTTCTTAGCAGAAAAGAAGATAAACGCCGTAGGAATAGATGGTCCCAGTATCGATATTGGTTCAGATGAGGATTTCTCTAGTCACAAAGCACTTCTTGGTAATGGGATTTTGATCGTAGAGAATTTATGTAATCTCGAGAATTTAGAACATAAAGACACATTCACTTTGTTAATCACTCCGCTCAAGTTAAAGGGAGCCTCGGGTTCTCCTGTTAGAGCACTAGCAATAATGGCCGATGAAAGTTCTCCGAACCTTTGAACGGTTTAACTGCGATATATCATCAGTTGAATGAGGGCTAAAAAGACATTTATAAATAGTCTTACTCTAGTTGACAATAAAATGCCAATGAGTTCTAATAAGGCAATTTTGGTTGCATCATCTATTTATCTTGTGTTCTTCTTTGCGCTAGGATCAGGGTTGTTTAATTCCATTCTTGAAGGATCAGGAAGATTATCAGGCTCTTTCATAATCCCATCAAGATCTATTCAGACGATTGCTGAAACAGTAGTCATGACCATCATTTTTCTTCTTGGGACGAGTGGAGTTTACCTACTATATAAGGGTGGAATCTCCCAAGCACCAATTAAGAATCAAGGTGCGTTAATGGCAGCTGGATTTGTCATCATAGGAATCGCGATGGTCTTAGGGTTTAGGATCATTGATATTAAGCTTTGAGTGAACGATTGTCAATACGTGCATGCCTGAGTTTTTTTTTAAGAGGATGTGTTTGTAATACTCTGATACATGGAAGGCCTTTTCAGACCTTTGTACAGAAATTATGACTGAGACCTTGACTTGTCTCCTTGCCCTTCAATGACTATCATTGTAAGAGTAGATCTAACCTTGTCAATTCTTCTGACATGCCAGGTTATCGTCTCTCTCAGTTTATCCATAGAATCAGCTCTTATTTTCACAATTATGTCATAAACGCCGTATACTCCGCTTAATTCAACAACCTCATTTAATCTCCTCAGCTCCTTTAGAATTTCCTCCTCTGAGCCGAGGTCGCAATTAATAAGAACATAAGCTGTTGGCATCAACAGTTTAAGTCATATCCGGTCTATTAATCCTTTTAGGTCGTGCAATTCTGACACCACTTCCTATCTAATGACATTTGCTAATGCGAGACGTACAATAAATTTCCTCTGACAATTTGATGTAATTTTTCATAATGTGCAGATCTCGGCACAGAACATACATATGAGTCTGTAAAAAGGCGTGAGAGGCTTTGAAAACTAAATGATGCCCAAGTACTAAATTGAATAGATACCTTATCAGAACAGAAAAGACCAGTCAACCTTACGCATGAGGTTTGTAAATCTCTGAATCCAATTTGTTCTTTCTAGCGACAACGAGAAGTAGTATGCCAAATAGCAGTAGAACTATTGCAATTCCCTGCGCATTTCCGTTCGGAACCAGAACGAAGTATGAAATTGAAAATGCAAAGCTGGTTAAGGATTGAAGACCGTACTTTAGGAAATCTGATAAAGCGAGCTTTTTTCCCAGGTAGCCCACCGCAAAGAAAGCCACAGTTGGGTAAATCGCAAGAAGCAAGAACTGATCGATGTCAACCCCATTGTGAGTCATTCTTAATTGCCTTAATTAGAGCCCCTATGAAGAATATTTGCGTTACTCAAGACTGGCTCCAGCGGGTCATG
>JAATVR010000656.1 GCA_014523665.1 Nitrososphaerales archaeon TH526 | reverse complement strand
TGAAGTTGAAGATAATGGTGAATGGTATGCTGATACGTCTGACGAAGAATTTTACAGTGTAGATTGCGATAGAGAAAAAGACTATATAATTACTAATTCCGGGCCTATTGCAACTTTTAGAGCAGATAATCTCATTTTCGACTTCAAGAATTTTAGCATCAGAGAAATTAAACCTCCTTCGATTCAATGATTGGAGATGCATTAAACGCTGCAAATATGGGAACCACCCAAACAAATCAGTATATAACTCAAATTAAAAATTGTAAATTGCAAGTGCTCATTATGGAAATCTGAAGCTCTTTCTTAATGTAGTTCGAAAAAGCTCATCTCTCATAACTAATTTTATTGACTCAAATATACTGTTCCAACATGTCTTTACTCCAAAACTCTCGCAATTCCATATAGACTCACTTATGGTATATTGCTTTGAGGCAGAACTGCGGAACCTGATTTATGGAAATTTTTTAACATGAGGCTCGTTAGGTTATAAGCCCCTTGATCATGTTAAAGAATTCAAGCTCATCCATATTTTTCTTTCCTGCAGCCCAAGATTCTACATCTTTACCTGCCAAATATCGAAGATGAGGATTTGGATTCGAAGCAGCATCCAGGATAATATTTGCAACTAATTCTGCATCAGATGCGTTCTTTGATAGTTCACTCGCACTAGCCATTATTTTTTGCATCAGCTCAGAGTATGGCGATGCTGGGTCTTGCACTTTTTTGGCTATGACCATTGCATGTGCAAAGTTAGTCCTAATAAAACCAGGTTCTATCAAGATCACTTTTATTCCAAATGGTTCTAATTCATATGCAATAGATTCACTCAGACCCTCAACGGCAAATTTAGTACTAACGTAAGCTGATAGTCCGGGGAAACCGAAGATACCAGAACCCGAACTTATATTTAGAATTCTACCTGATCTTTGTTTTCTCATTATAGGTAAAACTGCCTGAGTAACTCTTATCAATCCAAATAAGTTAGTTTCAAACTGAGGCTTAATCTCTTCCATCGAAAGATCTTCTAACGCGCCTCCAAGTGAATAACCCGCATTATTTACCAGGACATCAATTCTGCCTGCTTCAGATATTACTTGATCTACCGCATTCTTCACCGAATTCTCGTCAGTAACATCTAACTGAATAACCCTAATAGGGAGATCCTCATTCTGTACGGCTGCTTTCATCGACGTATCTTTTTCGGGGGAACGCATCGTAGCATACGTGATGTAACCATTTCGTGCGAGTAAGAGTGCAGATTCTAATCCAACTCCGCTTGAACTACCTGTGATAGACAACTTTTTGATTGGATTCCATCTTGTTAAATTAGGTATAGCTATAATTAAATGTGTTATTGATTGAGATTGTGATTGTGATTGTCCTCCCTGTGATGGTTGGGGTTGTGGTTGTGGAGTAAATGAACCGAACAAACTAACTGTCACTCTTTCTGGTCGTTTTGCTTCACCGTTATATCCATCACTACAACTTTCAAGATAACTTGTTAACGCTGTTACACATATTCTAAAATTACCGTTTTCTATAAGTCCATCCGGATATTGTAAGTCGAATGTAGTTATACCGTTGTTTATGAATCCATCATGCGAATAGACTTGGCTTCCAAATTGATACGTTATGATTCTTGCGCCCTGACTTGCTAGGTTAGTGTTTACTGTTAGGTAAACTTTCAATCCTTTTGCGTGAGCTAGTTGTAGTATCATTATCACTGACACGATTAATACGGATATCATCAACCCAGCTGCTAGTATTTTTAGCATTCTTCTTCTGGCTTCACTTTATAAGGAAGACAACGGCACGTCATGGTCGCTATAAAGACCTAGATTCACCATCAGTCCTAATGGGTATACTTCATTTGTTATTGGGAACACCATCACTGCGGTTAACGCTATGGGGGTTTTCAAATTACTCTAATTGCCTCCTAAGATATTTGAGGCGCCATAGCTGATGCCATAGCCTATTTTGTATCCTGCACAGTATGATAGACCACTACCGTCTGGACAAGTTGCATCAAAACCACTGTTATTTCTATCATCATTCTTTCCATGTTCTTTGCCTAATTCGTATTCATCTGCGTAACTTCCCACTATGAAATCTCCTTTATTGCCGCCGCCGTCCCCACTAGACGCAGAGTGCAGAACCACACATGATTATTGAAATTAACAGTATAGAAAGATAAATAACAGATAAAGAGGGATCTCTTATTGTAGATCTTATAATAAAAATTCGCCATCTGTGGATAATAAGATAGAAATGATAAATATTAAATCTCTTATGATAGATAACAGAAAAGACGACGTAGATATAATACCATAAGATTATATCATTAAGTTAACAAGATTTACGTAAAGCAAACGATTTCTTAATAGTATCTGGAACCTATAGGCGCCTATGGCTGTAACTGGTGTAAATATACCTTCTATGTTGATACAAATTCTTACTGTTTCTTTATCTCTAATATATTTATATGAGAAATGTATATTAACATTATGGTAAAGCTTTTTCTTTGGTGTTCCGTCCGCGTGGCAGTTAAGTTGGCTATATTGGTATCAATTGTTGCAGTCAGTACACTTGCCTTAACAGACAGCATAGATGCAAAGACAGGAGGAAGTGACAGTATAGCGGCTGGATCCTCTGGTGATAAAAGTGTAGGAGCTGGATTCAAAACCGCCGTGTGTGGTCCAGATGCGGCACATGCATGCCAAACCTCTGCTGGATAATAGCACCATATATTATGTGAATAAAAAACCTTCACGCTTCTTTTTTTAGTGCCAATACTGAATATCTGCATTTCTAGTATAGTTTTATATAGACGCTCATTTTACTAATTAAAATTAAAATATGTTATCTAGTAGAAGAGTATACTGGCATTATAGTACATACCAGGATACAGAAGGCAATCACTCCTTACATAACACTTGTAAGGAGTGAGCAAAAACAGGTGTACCGTGAACTTAAATTGAGCTCATACTGCCTCACTGAGGAACTATAGCTACATAAAATATATATAATTTATGCTACTAGGACAACATTCTAGAGATTTT
>JAATVR010000655.1 GCA_014523665.1 Nitrososphaerales archaeon TH526 | reverse complement strand
TGACGGACATCAGCTTACACGTAAGCCCTAGATCTCGAGGCTGACCCCTTTTAGGGTCGATGACTTACCTAGCTTGGGTACCCCGGCCCGATCTTTATCAATTACCTTTCAATTTTATTCTTTGGATATTCGCACCGTTATCGATTACATAAGTTGACAGTATTGTTATTAGCTCGCAGTTTGAGGATGGAGACTTTACAAAGATAAATGTAATGTTATAGGGACGAAAAGCAAAGGTTATGCGGTGGAGGGCACTTGAAGTGGTCCCAAACCTGCATTAGCCGGTTTGTTAAGACCGCTACCTATAGATTTAAGGTCGGTGTATAGTGCAGCTTGGCAAACAAAAAGCACTTTCTAATGATAAATCTGGTTTGCATATGATAAATTTGCGAAATGTGATCCTAGCTGAGCTGGGGATTTCTTACAAGCTATTGTTAGCAATAGCTTCTATTCGGTTAGAAAAAACTGAAGTTCTCTTTTACAGTAACCAACACCATGTGGCTATTCGTTCTTTCAATCGAAGGAAGTGCAAGATCTCTTTTGACAAAATTGCTGAGTTCCCTACGGTTTCGGAATTTGGCTATAATTACCATATCAGTTAGGCCGGTGATGTCATACACAGCACATACATTAGGAAATTTAGACATTGCACGTTCGACCTCTACGATCTTTCCCTTCTGAGCAGTGACCTCTATTATCGCTGTCAAATCATATCCCAATTTTTCGTGATCTACAATTGCAGAATAAGATTTTATTATTCGATGATATTGGAGTTTGTTTATTCTGGAAAGAACAGTCGGAGCTGAAACCCCTATTTGATCTGCTATCTTCCTGTACGAAAGCCTTGCATCAACTAGTACTTTTTTCAAGATTTTGGAGTCTATTTCGTCGACACTCAAAGCCTATTTCTAAAGCTATTTCTAATTTGCAAGTCTGATAAACCTTGTTGTATTTTTTCAGAATTGGAGAATAGTTTGGCAGGATGTTCAATCGCTTTTCTGGTTCTTCCCATTGCTTCCGCTGTACATCCTTCATGTGCCTTACTTGTTGGTGTTATTGGACGTTTCTGTAAGGTCTGGTGCGTGTTGTAGTTGAGATCGTTTATTAGCTTCTTTTACTTCTAATGGTTTCGCTTGCAATACGTCTATCTGCGTTATTTGAAATAGCTTTTAGCGAGCTCATTTGCTGTTTTTTTCAAACAGACAGAAGATGACACATGAGTTAAAATTTATGGTTATTCTCTTGGTCTACTTTGTAAACATAATCTAAGTGTAATTCAGGTCTTTAGATGATTCATATTCTATTCTACGTAATGAGTCTTGGCAAGCTGGTCGTAGAACCTCACAGATTTTATATTTACGAATTCAAGCATACCATATTTTGAAAGCTCCCTTCCAAATCCACTATTCTTGATGCCACCGAATGGAACTCTCGGATCAGAGAGGACTACGTTGTTAACAGTCACGATTCCTGTTTCTACCATCCTAGAGAGTTTTTCTGCCTTGTCCAAGTTTTGTGTCCATATACTTGCACCGAGACCAAATTTGGAATCATTAGCAATTCTAATTGCGGCTTTCTCATCTTCAGCAACCAGTATAGGTGCGACCGGCCCGAATGATTCTTCCTGAGCGATTTCCATATCATGGTGGATTTTCCCCAATACTGTTGGACTGTAATAATATCCCTTACTCTTCAATCTCTCGCCCCCGACAAGTAGCTCTGCTCCTTGGCTAATGGCCCTTTTGACCATTCCCTCTATAGCTTCTAGACCTGAATGATTCACCATTGGCCCTACATCCGTATCCTCAGATAATGGATCTCCAACCCTAAGTTTTTTCGTTTTTTGTACAAACAGCTCAACGAACTCATTTGCAACCTTATCGACAACGATGAATCGCTTTGAAGCGATGCAACTCTGTCCACAATTGATAAAGCGGCCTTTAACTGCCCCCGTACTAGCTTTTTCTATGTCAGCATCTTCACAAACAATGAATGGGTCACTGCCTCCTAATTCCAGAACTGTCTTTTTTAGGTGGGAAGTAGCCCTTTGTGCCACTTTGGAACCAACAGGGACACTCCCTGTGAATGTAACGGCGTTTGTATTCTCAGACTCTATAAGGAATTCTGCAACTCTGGAATCACCTACTGCTGTCTGAAATACTCCTTTTGGGAATCCGACTTCTTCAAAGATTCTCTCAATTTCTATTCCGCATTGCATTGTGGCACTGGCCGGCTTTAGTACAATTGTATTCCCAGCCATAAGGGAAGGAGCGGCGAATCTTAGGGCCTGCCAGTATGGGAAGTTCCAGGGCATGATGCTTGCAATAACTCCCAAGGGCTCAAAAGTAACAAAACTTTTTCTAGCATCGGTATTGATAACCTCATCTGTAGTAAATATATCCCCATGATCTGCAAAATACTCTATCGCCCAAGCACACTTTTCTACCTCTGACCTTGACTCTTTGATCGCTTTACCCATTTCATTGGTAGCTATAGTAGCGAGTTTTTCCTTTTCCTTCCTAAGTTGGCTGGCAAAACCATACATGTAATCGGCCCTTCTGTTCCCGTTATTGTTCCCTACTAATCTCCATTCTGTTTTGAATGCTTCTTCAGCCTTCTTTGTCATTCGAAGCAAATGCTCTTCAGAGGGAACATCATATTCTCTAAGAATTTCTTCCGTTGCAGGATTTATGGTTCTTACTTTCATTTTAATCAGGCTATATGTTCCGATAACATAGCTGCTGCTCGTCGTAGCAATTAATATTTTTTAGCAAGTGAACATGTGACATTGGAATCTCCTCTGATTTCGGTCTATATTATGCTTTGGCCCTTGCTTAAAGACTAACTATGTGTCGACAAGATTCAGAACAAAGAGCTGAGCATTCTGAATGTGGAGAGTATTAAGATAAGTACAAATACCGCGTTTCCTATCTGCGAATTTGATCCGCGGACGCCTTGTTATCAAGAAACGCCTTTAAAGTGAATCCGAATCCAGGTACGAAGAGACCTGGGCTAGCATTAAAAAATTCTGTCACTCGGTCCAAATCTAATAGATATATGTTAGATATCTCAGACGGATTTATTGAAATATGCTTTATTGTTTCATCATCATGCAAGTATAACTTGTAGATTGTAACAAATGCGGTCTTCTTCCAGCGATTACTGACACTAGTTCGACTACTATAATCGTTGTTGCCCAGGTAGGCGTAGCTGTCGTAATTATCGTCATACTCTTCTTTCACATCCATGTACATCTTACATATTTCTATGAGTGGGTCGGAGTGATTCATAAGTCCCAGCTCTTCTTGAATCCTTCTAGACGCTGCCTGAAGATAGCTTTCGTTATACTCTACTTGTGCGCTGACTGATTCGGAAAAAAGACCACCGTGTCTTTTCTTGTGAGAGGCTCGTTTCTGGAGCAGAAGTCGTTTCTGGCCATCAAGAATGAAGACTGATGCGAACCTGTGGATCAAACCCCGAGAATAGACAACGTCAGGCAAAGCAGAGCCTATGATATTATCTTGTTCACTCACAACCGCCAATTCCTGATTAGTATATGGATATGGGGGAATCATATTTTTCCTGTTGCTACAAGGTGACCTAATTCTATTGTGCTATTACGTGTTTGTGATCTGTTGTATAGATAAAATACAGTATACAATCTTACTATAGATTAAATGACCGTTGTGTAGTGGTTAATTTCGGCATTTGACGAAAGGTTAAGCATATCTACACAGTAACATCTAACTATGACAAATATTAAGATCAAACTACCCAATCTTTGGTGGTATAACATTATAAATTACTGAAGTGGACTTTATCAACGAGTACACGGTGAGTTTAGCAGACGGAATCCTTGAAAGATACGACGCTAATCCCATTCTGACTCCCAACGAAGAGAATTGGTGGGAATCAAAATCTGTGTTTAACTGCGCCTCGATTTACGATGATAAAAAGGTCCATTTGCTTTACCGTGCAGTTGGAGAATACAAGAATTACATATCAAGAATTGGATACGCTTCCAGCAGCGACGGCTATACATTCACGAGAAATAGCGGTATGGCGACCGAACCGGCCGAGGAATATGAAAGATATGGCATAGAAGATCCTCGTTTGTTCCAACTTGAATCCAGAACTTATTTTACCTACGTTGTTCCTTCAGACTACGTTAGAGAATTTCCAACCGTTTCTTCAGCACTGGCAACCACAGAAGACTACCATGATTTTAAACGATTGGGGATCATAACACCAAGATTGCATGACGATAAAGATGTCGTTTATTTTTCAACGAAGATGCCACGAACATCTGGAGATCTGGATTCATCAAATGAACAAGACGGAAAGTGTTATTTTTCCTTACATAGACCCAGTTCTTGGGTCGGATCGTCATATGGTGTAGACAAACCAAGTATATGGCTCGCAGAGAGCTCTAGCTTAACAAGTTTTCAAAAATATTCCATACTTTTAAAACCTGAACAGGATTGGGAAGCTGCAAAGGTCGGAGCTGGCCCTCCCCCTATTAGAACTAAGCAAGGTTGGTTAGTAATATACCACGGTGTAAGTAACTCTAAGATCTATAGGGCAGGAGCAGCCATCCTCGATTTGGATGAGCCTAATCGAGTGCTGGGACGAAGTATACGTCCCATCCTAGAACCGGAGAAAGAATATGAGACAAATGGCGATGTCAATAACGTGGTATTCCCTTCTGGCGCTTGCGTCATAGACGACAAGCTATTCCTCTACTATGGAGCAGCTGATAAGGTTTGCTGTCTTGCCACTGCTAATCTTGATTCTCTTATCAAGTATGTCTTAGAGGGGAATTAGTTGCAGAGGGTATTAGAACGAAAGTAACTAACTAAATCTTGTTATTGTTAATTAGCCGAGCAGTTACGGGCCCATGTACCTGGAAAACGAATAGGTGGTACCTTTTCCATCGCACCCCTTATTGAAATTAATAGTTAGATTAGTCCTATAATCGGATATTGGATCAATGAGGGTTGGGGAATACTCTCAACACATCTTATTTACTTCCCTCCCCTCTTTTGATTTGCTCTGTGGGTTCGTAATTAAGAATGGGAAGTAGCGAAGAACTTCTCTATCTCTTCAATTCTTCGCGCAGACTCATTCTTTCGTCAAGAGCTGTCAAGGATGGGCTAGTTATGTTGCGCGCATTCTGAGGACCCTCGTCGTTTGCTCTTGACGTCGGTGACGGGCTATCGACGATACTTGAAGAATTAGTAGGACTGGAATTACATACCCCATCGACACATTCAGTTTTCTCACACGATCCTACGTTGTCGCATGAAATACTTGTACTCTTATCTTCTGCTTGGACTGCATTTGGATTTGTCAGAGGCATCACCATGATTCCAATTTGGACAGTCAAGACACAAGCAAAGATAATTGCTATCATATTGCCAGAAAATATCATGACCATATTCCTACTGGAGCAATGATTTGGTATAATTGGATTAGTTTAGTTAGTTATTGATGTTAGGAAGTGTCATTTTCATAGGTGCTTATTGCACGAATATTTTTTGATCAAATCCGATGAATACACGAATGATCTAGATCTGAAATAAATTCTAGATCTGGAGTATATTTGGTCGCCTAACTTAAGTTCTAATAAATGTTTTAATTGAGCTTCAATCAGAAGCAAGCTTGAATTCGCACCTCTATCAATTTTTGATTTTCTTGGCAACGATTGGAGAATTGCTCTGCTTAAACTAGTATCATAGTCGAGAGGAACGCTACCTTGTTAATAAGCGACCTTTCATGCCAGGATTTAATATACTGGATGTACTTTAAAACAAATAACCTAGGTTCTTCAGAATTATGTGAAGCCATCAATACTAAATGTTTGCGAAGTATCTGTAGACGTATTTTTCTTTTTCTAAGTGCATCTTTATCTAGAATGCGTGCCCAAGGACAAGAAAAATATACGGTTCAGGGTACAATTATTGAAAGGTTAATGGAAAACTGTAAAGCTGCTATTGAGAATTTTTTGACCATTTGCCTTTCTTTACATACCTGGACATGGCTCAATTTTCCTCATTATGATTGCCATATTCATTTTAACTATGAGAAGCTTGTGAAGACTTGTACGATAGGAATCGCGTTTGGACTATTGATTCTTTTATTCTCACCTTCTTATTCTTATGCAGATATGCCGATGGGAGGTTTGCAACAAAGAATTGGAAATTACGACGTTAGTGTGAAAACCGATCCACAACAGCCACAAGCAGGTACAACTGTGAAGATTCTTATGGCCATAGCCGCTATCAACGGCGATGACATAAGTGGAATTCCGGTGGATATAACAATTGCAGATGATGGAAGTGTACTGTCGAGTTTGAATCGACCAATAGCTGTCCCATACGGACATTATACATATCAGTACAAATTCGAGAAACCTGGTGTTTATAGTCTGGTTGTGGACATCTATGATATTTATTTTACCGGTCGTCAAGTTTCCTTTACCTTCCCAATTGAAGTGAAGTCCACCTTTCTGGGCTTAGGGGGTACCTCTGGTACGATTGGCAATATCCTAGTACTTTCAGTTGTCATTGTTGTCTCAACTATCTTTGCCATCATTATATGGCAAAAACACAAGGCCAGGTTGAGAAGCATTCCTCACGACGATAAGAGATGAGGCTTACAGCCATACAAGGATCTTGTTTTCGACAGTATCTAGTTAATTTGATATGTTCTTACTTCTAATAAAATAATGGTATGTGCGCTGATTTTCCAATTTGTCGTTAAACGAACCACATCTAATTCAGACTTTAGTTCCTGTGTAATCTTAATGGATAATCAACGGTAATAGGAGATACTCCCCCTCACAGCGAGGTATTACAATACTTTTAGGATATTCAAATTGTTCTTTATTATGTTTCATTTTGCCTTGTCGCAACATATGTACAAGAATGGGTTCAAGTATTGGAAGTTATAGTCTTGGGATAAAATATTGCCGTAGATGCGAAGTGTATCTATTTCATGACGGATATATCTGTCCATGCTGTAAGTGCCCTCTAAGAACGTCACCAAATAATAGAAAGGGTAAGGAAAAATTACGTATGAAACGTACAATACAATAATAAC
>JAATVR010000654.1 GCA_014523665.1 Nitrososphaerales archaeon TH526 | reverse complement strand
TCGCTTAACTGATAATATTGGTTTTTCTGAACATCCTCAAATGGCTTCAGAAAATAATAACGTTTATGTTGTATGGGCAGATGATACGAATGTCAATAAGCAAATTTATTTCAAGAAGAGTAACAATGACGGAGATTCTTTTAAAGAGCAAGTGTTACTGAGTGACAGTAATTCAAATGCCTTCAACCAGGAGATCTCGAGCTTTGGGAATAATGTGTACGTAGTCTGGTTGGAAAAGATTCCTTATGGGCCTTATCGCATAATGCTAACTTCCAGCAACGATGGCGGGGATACTTTTCACAAACCAATAATGTTAAGTGAAAACGCAATGGCTCAAACTTTCCCAAAAATATCAGCTTTTGATAGCAATGTTTATGTCGCCTGGAATGTCGAGGATCAGCCGAATACAAAAAGCGGTGTTTACTTTATATCTAGCTCTGATAATGGCGTGACATTTGGTAACTCGTCAAAACTAAACATGGAAGACAAAGATTTTGGTGAAACTCAGGTTGCTAGTTCTGGGAATCAGGTTTACGTAATTTGGGGAGGGTCGGATACTAACAAACTAACTAGCTTAAGTCTTATTAAAAGTGAAGACAATGGAAGAACATTTTCCGATATCAAAAAGATTAGCAAAACTGAACACGGCAGGTTAAATGAACCTTCAAACGTCGAAATTATAGCTGATAAGAATAACAGAGTATTCATAGCATGGCAAGATAGAATGGATACCTCAGATAAGGATGAGATTTTCTTTGCATCAAGCACCGACCGTGGTGAATCATTTAGTGGTGTTACCAATGTCAGCAACAATGCAGATATCTCTGAATGTCCTTCAATTGTTATAGCACAAGATATGGTATTTGCAACATGGGAAGATCTTACTCCGGGGAACCATGAGGTACTCTTTTCCAGAGGAACAATTCTTTGAAGATTCTACTAGGTCTGTTGCATTGGTTTTTGAATGGAATTGAAGTAATGTATATCAGCAACATGTTAGATATCATGCACGATGTGGAGAGAAGTGAGCGAGAATTGATTACTAGAATTAGGTGAATGGATTGAATGCCCATCTCCGTGAATCATACGTAGAGAAAGCTCTTCAAGAATTAAGTAAGAGATGGAAAGTAGAGCCTCCTGTTTATGATTTGCACCTGGGGAAAAGGGATGACGTTAAGGATACCGTCATTCAAGTAAATGACGTCGTGTTCCACATTCCATTTCTGGAACGTGAAGACTTGTATTTACTTTGGAAATGCCTATGGCCTGATTGCCACAATTGTTGCGAACATCAAGCTAGCCTACCGTTGACCAAAGACGATATTGTCCACATTTCATCGAAACTGGGTTATGATAGGGCTTCTGAATTTGTGAATCAGGACACAATAATTTCGACCCGTGAGGACAATTCGATGGGGGGCTTGATCACAACGCTTACTATGTTGTCGCTGAAAAGAAAAGAGAATGAAGTAGAATCTGACACGGGAGAGCCATGTCGGTGCAGGTTTCTTTCTGAGTCCGGCTCTTGTTCTTTGCATCCGGACAAACCAGGCGTATGCTGGCTGTACCCATTCTCGTCATGGATTCAAGTCTATAATGGTAGACCTCAGGTCCACGCTTCATTTCAATTAACGGGGGACTGTCCAGGCTTCTATACCGCAAGGAACTTAGAATCAATCAAAGAAGTGCTGGAAGAGTATTCCAAAACAATCTTTGATTACAACATGTCGATGATTCGCACAACTCGAGAGAGCCTTGGTGCATCCAACTGGGTAGAAGCCGAAAACGCGAATCTATGAAAGATCTTATTCTCACTTCAAATGTCAATAGTTTCACACATCATAGTTTCGTAAATTATGATGCTAGATTATGTGCAGTCTTCTTGCACAATCGATATGATAATAACTGCGAGGAATCCCCGTGCTAACCAGCACGTCGTCAGTAAGAATTTTTTGTTCACAAAAACAACACATACCGTTCTGTCTCGTATTTATTATACTCAGGATTCTATTAGAAATATTATCCTTCGTGATTATCACTCTACGTGCCAATCTTGATCTAGGCGTA